>JBFGFW010000028.1:0-11071 GCA_041579395.1 Sulfitobacter sp. | reverse complement strand
CCGCATAGTTGGCCGCGTCGCCGACTGGATCGCTATAGATCACACCCATCGGGGTCTCCATCACAAAGGATGCATGATCCACCGGGTGCACCTTGATGTCACCGGCTGGGGTGGGGAACATGTCGGCCCCGTGAGCGGCAGCCTGGGCCGCATAGGGCAGGATGGTGATCACACCGGCAGCGGCGGCGGAGGATGCGAGAAACTGGCGTCTGGACTGTGTCATTGAAGTTCTCTCCTGATTGAACAATGCGAAAGCATTCGCTTCATCCGAACAGATAGCACAGAGGAGCGCCCTTTCAACTGTCCCGCCATCAACGGCAAGCGTCAGCGGTCGTCGCCCTCTGCGTCTTCCCCCTCCAGCGTGTCGTCGTCCAGCGACGCCTGCGCTGCGGCGGTGACAGCTTTGCGCTCTTCCTCGCTCAGGTCCTTGACCTTGCCATCGGCCAGTCGCACCGTGACCTCGCGGTGCGCAAAGTGGATACCTTCACGCTCGAACAGCGCCCGGATCTCTTCATAGACCTTCTTGCGGACCAGCCATTGATCACCCGGTTTGGTCATGAATTTGACCCGGATGATCATCGCGGAATCCTGCATTTCGATGACACCTTGGGATTTCAGCGGCTGAATGAAATTTTCGCCGATGATCGGATCATCCAGCAACTCGACCCCCAGCTTCTTGATCAGCTTGCGGACCTTTTCCACGTCCGTGTCATAGGTCACCCGCAAGGGCAGCTTCATGATCACCCAATCGCGGGAATAGTTTGTCATCACCTGCAGTTCGCCAAACGGGATCGTGTGCAGCGCGCCCAGATGGTGCCGCAACTGGAACGACCGGACCGAGATCTTCTCGACCGTGCCCTTGACCCCGCCAACGTCCAGATATTCACCCTTGCGAAACGCATCGTCGAATAGAAAGAACGCGCCCGCAAAGATGTCACGTACCAGCGCCTGACTGCCAAAGCCGACGGCGACGCCCACGATACCCGCACCGGCAAACAACGGGCCGACATTAAGCCCGAATTCCATCAGCACGATCAGACCAATCGTCACCACGACGATGATCAGGATAAAGTTGCGGAACAGCGGCAACAGGGTGGCCAGACGGCTGGCCGACGATGCGCCGCTGCCTTCGTCGCCCAACTCGGCTTCGGGCTGATCCCCGACCTCGGCTTCGATCTTCGTATCGATCCAGATCCGAAACGCGTGGTAGACCACATAGCCGATTAAGATGATGACCATGATATCCAGCACGCGGTCGGCATAGTTCTCCGCCATCCGCGCGCCTTCGTTGTCCCAGATGAAGAAGAACGCATAGACCCCCGCCACGAAGGCCAGAATCCCCGCAACCCGTCTTGCCAGCGCCTCAAAGGTGTTCAGGCTTGGGCGGTGCATCATCGCGATGCGGGCGGTCTCTTCGGCATGGGCCAGACGCTGTTCCTCTTGACTGACACCGAAAGCCGGGGTCGCGCCGTCGCCGGCAGCCATGGCATCGACGGTGTCCGGTTCATCAAGGCGGTCTTCCTCTTCGACGCGCTGCGCCTCGCGGAGGGCGTTGATGTGGCGGATTTGCCGGGCACGGGCGAAGCCGCGTTCGATGGCGAAATTGATGACCCCGTAGACGACGATGATCGACACCAGGATGCCATACGCTCCGGCAATCAGCGGAATCGAACTTGGGTTGGCAAGGACAAGGTCATAGGTCAGCTCTACCCATGCGAACAGCACATAAAAAATCACCACCGGCAGCCAGACCCGCGACAGGAAACGGCTGATAATGCTGCAATCTTCGACCCGCTTGCCATGGCGCAGCGCGTTCGAGATGGCGCGGCGGTTGACCACCACCATCAGGATGTTCAGCAACACGATCACCGCCGACATCAACGACGCGATAAACGCATAGACGTCGTAGTTCAGGCCCAGTTCTCCGATCCAGATGCCAAACAGGATCGCAATTGTGTCAAAGCTGGCCAGACCCCAAAGCCACCTGTGCAAGGTCTTGGCGTCGCGGTCGTTGAAGATCGGGATCCGGTACTGCGTCAAAAACGGTGACAGGATCATCCGCCAAAGCCCTGCCGCCAGACGGCACACGAAGTAGCCGATGTTGATCAGCGTTACCGTGAATTGCATCGCGGTGTCTTCAAGCGCGCCAAAGATGGCAAGTCCCAGGACATATGCAACGGACATCGACACCAGAATGCCAAGGATGCCCATGAAAAAGCGTAGCACCAGAAACGGCATCTTCTCGGCATAGCCCACGGGATTTTCCAGCACGCGCGCCGTTACAAAGCCGCGCGCAATACGTTTGCCGAATATCTCACGCTCGACCACGACGCCTATGCCGAACAACCCCAGCGAAATCAGCAGCGCCTTGCCGAACGCCCACAGCGTGCCGTCCGGACTGGCGGCGCGCAGAATATACAGCACTTCGTTCAACGCATCGGGCAGTTGGACGATCCGCTTCAGCAAGGCCGTGCGAAACTGGTTTGTGTTTTCCTGAAACTTCATCAGGGGCGAATGTTCCGGCGTAGCGTCTGGATCATCCAGCGCGCGGCGCGCCGGCGCGGACAACGAAGTCGCAGACGTGCCGGTACCGGACTGGTTCAGCAACTGGCCGCTGCTGTCAATCACCACAACGCCCACGCCACTTTCGGCAGCTTGTTTGATGATGTTTTGAACGCGCTCCGTTTCAGGGTCGACCATGGTTCGCCCGGACGGAAACAGCGATTGCAGCCCCTGGGCAGACGCGCCACCTGCGGACGCGAATAAGGCGAGACACAAAAGCAGTGAAGTAAGTAGATGTCGCATAAAGCCCCGCTGGTGGCCGACAAAGCCGTCTTTGACGCTAGGCGACCAAGCAAACCATTGCAATCACAAGACAACGGCCCCACCTTGGGTATCCAGCCCGCAGGCCATCTTGGTTTTGCACAATTCGACATTTTATGCGATAGCGACGGGATAAACCGTCGGTGCCAAGTCGCATCCTGCGCTAAAGGATTAATCCGTGATCAGATTTGCCGGTGCCGACCACCCTGCCGTGATGGGGTCTGGCGATTTGCCGCTTGGCAAATTGAGCATGATCAACATTGCCGGGCAGAAGCGTGATTTTGTCAGCGAAGAATCCAGCACCCCGAACGCAATGGGCCGATCCGGCGGCATCATTCCTTGAATATCGAGGGACTTTTTGGCGAAACAGGCAGTGATCTGCGGATTTCGGCTCGAGACTTAGTTAGGACTGGCACATGAGCCATACGCCATCGAAACACATCCGCGACGGAAAACCGACACGGCGCATCATGTTCTACAGCCACGACACATTCGGGTTGGGACACTTGCGGCGGTCGCGGGCGCTGGCGGCGGCGCTGACCAACGGGGATGACAACGCGTCGGCGATCATCCTGACCGGTTCGCCGTTTGCCGGGCGCTTTACGTTTCCCGCCGGTGTCGACCACATCCGCCTGCCGGGTGTGACCAAACTGGCGGACGGCAGCTATGTGTCGCAGACGCTGGGGCTGGACATCGATGACACGACATCGCTGCGGTCCGGGCTGATCCTGACCGCGATTGAACAATACGAGCCCGACCTGCTGATCGTCGACAAAGAACCGACCGGCTTTCGCGGAGAGTTGCTGCCGACGTTGCAATGGCTGCGTGAGCACGGCAGAACCAAGACCGTATTGGGCCTGCGCGATGTGCTGGATGAACCGGAGGTTCTGGCTGCCGAATGGGCCCGCAAAGGGGCTGTCGAGGCGACCGAGACATTCTATGACGAGATTTGGGTCTATGGTGACAAAGATGTCTATGACCCCACGAAGGGACTGCCGCTTTCCGATGCCGCACGCGCCCGGATGCATTGGACGGGCTATCTGCGGCGTACAACCACCGACGAGGTGGATTTGCCTGCGCACCCCTATGTGCTGATCACGCCGGGCGGGGGTGGCGACGGGGCCGCGATGGTGTCGCTGGTACTTGATGCCTATGAAAAAGATGCAACCTTGGGCCCCAATGCCGTGCTGATCTATGGGCCATTCCTGTCTGGCGACGTGCGCGATGCGTTTGACGCGCGGGTTGAAAAGCTGGACGGGCGAGTCACCGCCGTCGGCTTTGACAGCCGGATCGAGGCGCTGTTCGTCGGGGCTGAAAGCGTGGTGTGCATGGGCGGTTACAATACCTTCTGCGAGGTGCTGTCGTTTGACAAACGCGCCGTCATCGTGCCCCGCACCGTGCCCCGCCTTGAACAGTGGATTCGCGCAAGCCGCGCCGAAGCACTGGGCCTGGTGCGCATGTTGGACGAAACCCGCGACGGCATGACCGCAGACGCGATGATAGCCGCAATCCGCAATCTGCCGCATCAGGACAAGCCGTCGGAGGCCGGTGCCGATGGTTTGCTGGACGGGCTGGACATCGTGGTCGAACGCGGTCGCGCGCTGATGGACGGGTCCGCATGACACAGCCGCCGCTTGCCGTGGTGGTCAAAGGCTGGCCACGCCTGTCCGAGACATTCATCGCGCAGGAACTGGTGGCACTGGAAGAAGCGGGCCTGCAATTCGACATCTGGTCGCTGCGCCATCCCACCGACGTCAAGACGCACCCGCTGCACGACCGGCTTCAGGCAAAGCTGCACTATCTGCCGGAATACCTGCAAGACGATCCCGCCCGCGTCGCGCGCGCGCGAAAGGCTGCAAAGGCGATGCCGGGCTACGGTGCCGCGTTTGAAATGTTCCAGCGCGATCTGGCCCGCGACAACACGCCCAACCGCCGCCGCCGCTTTGGTCAGGCCTGCGTGATGGCGCACGAACTGCCCGACAGCACCCGCGGCATCTATGCGCATTTTCTGCACACGCCGTCATCGGTCGCCCGTTATACCGCGATTTTGCGGGGCCTGCCGTGGGGCTTTTCGGCCCATGCCAAGGATATCTGGACATCGCCCGATTGGGAATTGCGCGAAAAGCTGGACCAAGGCGAAAGCGGTGCCACCTTTGGAGCGACGTGCACGGCTTTTGGCGCGCGCCATCTGCGCGGCTTGGCCGGTGATCCTGATCGCATTGATTTGGTGTATCATGGTCTGGACCTGTCGCGCTTTCCGGCACCGCCGCCGCGTGACCTGCGCGATGCGTCCGCGCCGCTGCGAATGATGTCTGTAGGCCGGATGGTCGAGAAGAAGGGTTTTGACAACCTGATCGACGCATTGGCGCTGCTGCCCGACATGCTTGACTGGCGCTGGACCCACATAGGGGGCGGCACCCTGTCTGACAAAATGCAGGCGCGCGCGCACCGCCACGGTATCGGCGACCGAATCACTTGGCGGGGGGCCTGCGACCAACCCGAAGTGATTGCGGCAATGCGCGCCGCCGACCTATTCGTGCTGCCCTCGCGGATCGCCAAGGATGGGGACCGCGACGGCCTGCCCAACGTTTTGATGGAAGCCGCCAGTCAGCGGTTGCCGATCCTCAGCACCCCGGTTTCGGCAATACCGGAGTTCATCTTGGACGGTCAAAGCGGCATTTTGAGCGACGACGCCCCGGCGGCCTTGGCCAAGGCGATGCAAGCGTTCGCCGACGATCCCACCCTTGGCCCCCGGCTTGCAGATGCCGCTTTCAAGCGGTTGCATGCGGATTTCACCATGGCACCCGGTATTCGCCATCTGCACGAACGCCTTGCTGCGATGCTGTCGCGGGCGGTCTGATGCGACTGGCGTTTTATGCACCGCTCAAGGCCCCCGATTTTCCCATCCCATCGGGGGACCGCGCCATGGCCCGCGCGCTGATTGCTGCATTTCAGGCAGGCGGGGCATCGGTGACCGTCGCCAGCACGCTGCGCAGCCGTGACGGGGTGGGCGACGCTGGCGTTCAGGCGGAACTAGTTGCCCGGGCAGACGCAGAGATTGCCCGGATAATCCCGCTGGGTCTGGCCGAAGGCTGGCGCGCGTGGGTCACCTATCATAACTACTACAAGGCCCCTGATTTGATCGGTCCTGCCGTCGCGCAGGCGCTGAATATCCCATATCTGCTGGTCGAATCCACCCGCGCCCGCAAGCGGCTAACCGGCCCATGGGCACGTTTCGCCGCCGCCGCCGAAGCGGCTAGTGATGCGGCGGACGCCATCTTTTATCTGACGCGGCGCGATGCGGAAACCCTTGACCGGGATCGCAGGGGCGACCAGATACTTCTGCATCTACGGCCCTTCCTGCCCTACGCAATTCTACCACCTGCGTCGCGGTGTGATGGCCCGATGCTGGCCGTCGGGATGCTGCGGCACGGCGATAAACTGGCGTCCTACCGGATCATTGCGCAGACGCTGGCCTTGCTGGAACCGGGCAGTTGGTCATTGGATATTGCAGGCGACGGACAGGCAAGAGACGAGGTTGAGGAGCTTATGCATCCTTTCAGCGACGCGGTGACGTTTCTGGGACGGCTTGAGGCAGACGCCATGTCCCGCGTCTATGCCCGCGCGTCCCTGCTGTTCTGGCCCGGTGTGAACGAAGCCTTCGGGATCGCCTATCTTGAGGCGCAGGCGGCCGGGTGCCCCGTCGTGGCCCAGGATCGCCCCGGCGTGCGCGATGTGCTGGCACCGGACGGATACCCCTGCGCCGATGCCGGTCCTGCACCGCTTGCCAACGACCTTCGACGGCTGCTTGCGCAGCCCGATCTACGGATGCAGCGGGGGGCTGCGGCACGTGCCCATATCGCCACGCACCACTTGCTGCCAGCGGCAACAGCCACCCTGATGGCGGGGCTAGCAGGCTGCGGGGTGCAGCCATGATCCGGTTGGCGATCTTGCGCCACGGCCATACGCCATGGAACCGCGCTGGCCGCATTCAAGGGCGCACCGACATACCGCTGGACGACGAGGCGCGCGCGCAGCTTGGTGCCTTTGCCCTGCCAACGCCGTGGGATCAGGCCGATCTGGTGTCCAGCCCGCTGTCGCGGGCGGTGGATACGGCGCATCTTGTCGGGTGCCGCGCACCTGTGGCAACCCCGGCTCTGATGGAAATGGACTGGGGGCAGTGGGAAGGCCAGCACGGTCTGGCCCTGCAGGCCGACCCGGCGTCGGGATTCCGCGACATCGAACATTGGGGCTGGCACTATGCCCCACCCGGCGGCGAAAGTCCCGAGGTATTGCGGGCGCGGCTGCTGCCTTGGGCACAGAACCTGACGCGTGACACCGTCGCCGTATGCCATATCGGCGTGATGCGGGTGTTGCTGGCGCATGCCACGGGGTGGCAGTTTCAGGGGCCTGCCCCCTTCCACATCAAGCGCAACCGTCTTTACGTGATCACCATCGCTGGGCCGGTCTGGACCGCCGCCCCCGACCCCATTCGACTGCAAGAGCGCACCGCATGAAGATAAGTATCGTCGTCACCCATCTGCTTGGCACCGGCCATCTGGCCCGCGCCCTGACGCTGGCCCGCGCCTTTGACGCAGCGGGGCATGACACCACCGTCGTTTCCGGAGGTATGAATGCGCCGCAGTTAAACGGCGATGGCATCAACCTGGTCCAGCTGCCCCCTCTTCGGTCGGACGGCGTAGATTTCGCCCGGCTGCTGGACAGCCAAGGTGCCCCGGCTGGCGTCGCCCTCTTCAAGGCGCGCCGGGATATGCTGATCGGCCACCTTCGGGCCAACCCGCCAGACGTGCTGATAACCGAGCTTTTCCCCTTTGGCCGCCGCATTCTGAAGGATGAGTTCACAGCCCTGCTGATGGCGGCCCATGCCCTGCCCCGGTGTCCGCTGATCTGTGCGTCGGTCCGCGATATTCTTGCCCCACCGTCAAAACCCGCAAAGGCGCGACTGGCCGATGATCTGGTTGCAACCTATTACGACGCCGTGCTGGTGCATTCCGTTGCAGATGTCACCCCGCTGGCGCTTAGTTGGCCGGTGTCGGACGCCTTGGCCACCAAGTTGCACTATACCGGCTTTGTCGCCCCGCCGCCCGCGCGCGTGCATCCCACGCAACTGGGCGCGGACGAGGTGATCGTCAGCGCAGGCGGCAGCGATGTCGGGGCGCATCTTTTCGGCATCAGCCTCGCGGCGGCCAAGCGCGATCCGCAGCGGCGGTGGCGGCTGCTGGTGGGCGGGGCGGGCGGTGTCGGGCGCAGCGCCAAGATGGCCCTTGATGCCCCCGCAAACATGGTGATCGAACCTGCCCATCCTGCATTTCGGCAAATGCTGCACCATGCGGCGGCATCGGTTTCCCTGTGCGGCTACAACACGGCGCTAGATGTGTTGCAAAGCGGAGTGCGCGCGATTTTCGTGCCCTTTGATGCAGGCAGCGAGGTTGAACAAGGGCTGCGCGCCGACGCTCTGGCGAAGCTCTCGGGCGTTGCGGTTCTGCGCAACGCGGATCTGACAGCCGACACATTGCTGGCAGCACTGGACGCGGTTTTGGCAGACCCGCCCCGATCCGCGCGCACAGCCGGTTTTGACGGGGCGGCGCAGACCGTTGCGATCACTGAAGCCTTGCGGAATGATATGTCGTGACAACAGACTGGCACCCCCTGACCACCGAGCTGGCCATCTGGCGTGCCGAGGGGCGCGCGCTGCCACTGTGGTGGCGTGACGACGATGCCGTTGCCGAGACGCCCGAACTGGCCCGTCTTGCCGGGTTGGCTGAAACGCTGCAATTGCCCGTGCATCTGGCGGTAATCCCCAAATTGGCCGAGCCGTCGCTGCCCGCGTTTACGGCGAACCACCGTCTGATCGTGCCCGTCGTGCACGGATGGCAACACGAGAACCACGCGCCGGAAGGGGAAAAGAAGGCAGAGTTCGGCCAACCACGGGCGGATGCGTTGGCCCAAACGGCGCAGGGATTGACACGTCTGCAGGATATGTTTGGACTGGCGATGCTGCCGATGTTCGTGCCGCCGTGGAATCGGCTTGCGCACGGTCTGCGGGCAGAACTTGCGCAGGTCGGCTATCGTGCCGTGTCGACATTTCTGCCGCGCACCGCCGCGCACCCGGCCCATGGCCTTACGCAGATCAACACCCACATCGATCCGATTTTCTGGCGCGGCGGGCGTGGGCTGGTACCGCCAGACCAGCAGATTGCCAACATCGTTCGGTTACTGCAGGACCGGCGCGCCGGGCTGACCGACGCAGCAGAGCCCATGGGATTTCTGACTCATCATCTGGTTCATGACGCAGATGTCTGGGGTTTCACGCATGACTGCCTTGCGGTCCTGCTGGATGGCGGAGCCACCCCCGCCGACTTGCGAAACGTGGTGGGCTGACGCCTAGCGCTTCTTCACGAACGCGGTCAAAATGACGATCCGCTGACCTTCGACACGGCCTTCGATATGGGCGGGATTGTCTGCGACCAGCGATATCTTGTGCACCGCCGTGCCGCGCTTGGCCGTGAAACCGCCGCCCTTGACCGGCAAATCCTTGATCAACACGACGGTATCGCCCTGGCTTAGCGGCACCCCGTTGCTGTCTTTGTGATCCGTCGGCGCGGCCACGTTATCGGCCCAGATCTGTGTTTCGTCATCCAGATACAACTGTTCCAGCAAATCACGCGACCAATCGGTATCCAGCCGCTTGAGCGTCCGCGCCGCAAAGACCTGAAGCGCTGCATCCTCGGTCCACATCGTCGACGCGAGGGGGCGGAAGTGATCGGCGGGCGTTTCGGGATCAGCGCATGGGACGCAAATGTCGATGCTCGCGTCAGCGGGGCCACCTATGACGGAGGTTGTGACGAGCGGGGCATCCGTTGTGCAGAGGGGGCATGTCATGAGGCGGGTTTAGGGTGGCGGTGTATGGGGCGCAACGGAATTCGAGGGGTTAACGTGGCGTAGGTCCCGCCTTTCGTAACCACCCATTAACCAAGTTGCGCCGAAGATAGCGGATGAGCTTTTATCGCCGCATGTACGTGCCCGGCGGCACCTATTTTTTCACCGTCTGCCTGGCCGACCGAGAGTCCGACCTGCTGGTGCGCCAGGTTGACGCCTTGCGGCGCGCCGTGCGGCAAACGATGGCAGAGCGGCCCTTTCAGATCGACGCCTTCGTGGTGTTGCCGGACCATCTGCACACGGTCTGGACGCTGCCGCGCGGTGACGCGGATTTTTCCATCCGGTGGGGTGCCATAAAATCGCGCTTCACCCGCGAGGTCCGTAGGGTGGGGTTTAACCCCACCCTACCGCAAAGCCCGAGCAACCGCCTTAAAGGCGACGCAGGCATCTGGCAGCGGCGATTTTGGGAGCATTACATCCGCGATGAGGCCGACTATGTAGCGCATGTGCAGTATTGTTGGAATAATCCGGTGAAGCATGGGTTTGTCGAGCGCCCGCAAGAGTGGCCCTATTCATCGGTCCATCGGGCAATCCGGCGTGGGGAAATTCTGGCGTTGGGTGGGTGAAGTCCACGCGCTTAGCATGGTTCAGAGGCGGGTAGGTGTGGGTTTTTCCTTTCAGCGCCTCATACTGGCCTTCATTTCTTTAGATGGCTAAAAATCCTTTTGGTTTCATCGTCATTGGATAGCTGAAGACGGGCAATATCCATTGGCCCTAAACTTGTAAAACTGTAACCAAGATCACGACGCATCTCTACGAGGACTTTTGAAACGGCCGTCATAGTTACAGCCAATCTTTCAGGCAGTTTATCGTCGTTTCCAGGATCGAATCTTACCGATTCATCTTTAAAGTCTAGATATGCCCTAATAACGTTGTCAGTACCCCAAAATATTATATCTTTCTGGAAATCCAACATATCTTTCAACACCTTATCTGGAGAGATCGGTACGCCGTGGATTTTTTCATATGTCATCAAATCAAAATAAAAATCGAAAAACCTGCGATAAACTCCAACTTTTTCTAAATTAATCCGCTGTTTCACTTCACGGCGTTGCTCAAAGTAACGCCCCATCGTGAAGACTGAAACAGAAACCAGCGCTGTTATCGAAGTCGCCTTAATACTGTCACTAGCCCCACTAAATAGATTCAAAAACTTTAGGACTAAAAAAACAATTACGCCTAGGACTATCACGAGTAAGCCAAAGCCGAGCCACTTACTTTTCGAATTATTATTCATTCAACTATCCAACTAAAGCGCGGATATAAACGCAGTTCTCCCCCGCACAGT
>JBFGFW010000027.1:0-11145 GCA_041579395.1 Sulfitobacter sp. | reverse complement strand
CACAGGGCATCACCGTGAACGAAGGTGACATCGTGCTGTTTCACACCGGCTGGACGGATGGCAAGCTGGAAAGCGACCCGGCTGCCTGGGGATCGACCGAACCGGGCCTGAACAACGAAGGAGCCGTCTACGTCGCGTCGATGAATCCCATGGCCGTGGGGGCGGATACCTGGGGCCTTGAGGCGATCCCGGCCAAGGAGGGCGACAAAGTATTCTATGGCCACGTCACGCTGTTGAAGGACAATGGCATCTATATTCTGGAAACCATGAACACTGGCCCGCTGGTGCGCGACGGGGTGCAGGAATTCATGTTCGTGCTGGGCCAGCCCCTGATCCGCGGCACCGTGCAGGCGATGATCAATCCGGTAGCACTTTATTAAAACGAGAAACGGCGCAGGGGGGATCCTGCGCCGTTCGACATTAGGTGTGGTTATCTTGTGTGCGTGGGGTGAAACCCCACCCTACGCCCGCACCAGCTTTTCGTAGGCGGCCGAGATGTCGCGCGTCAGCGCACCGACTTCGAAATTGTAGTCCGCGATCTGCCCGACTGGCGTGACTTCGGCAGCGGTTCCGGTCAGCCAGCATTGCTCGAACCCTTCCATCTCTTCGGGCATGATGCGGCGTTCGTGGACGATCAGGCCTTTTTCCTTGAGCATCCCAATCACGGTCTGGCGGGTAAGGCCGTTCAAAAAGCAATCTGCCAGCGGTGTGTGAACTTCACCGTCCTTGACGAAAAAGATATTCGCCCCTGTCGCTTCGGCGACATAGCCACGGTAATCCATGAACAGCGAATCCGAACAGCCTTTGGCTTCGGCGGCGTGTTTCGACGTGGTGCAGATCATGTAGAGACCTGCGGCCTTGGCATGCACGGGGATCGTTTCGGGCGAGGGGCGCTTCCATTTGGAGATGTCCAGCTTGGCACCTTTCATCTTGGCGTCGCCATAATAATTGCCCCATTCCCAACCGGCAATCGCCAGACGCACTGGATTGCGCGCGGCCGAGACGCCCATGTCGGGACCGGCACCGCGCCAGGCGAGGGCACGCACATAGGCATCGGTCCAGCCATTGGCTTTGAGCATCTCGTATTTGGCCGCCTCGATTTCATCGACGGTATAGGGGATTTCAAAGTCCAGGTACTGTGCGGACTTGCGCAGCCGTTCAGAGTGCTCGCGGCTTTTGAAAATCGTGCCGTTATAGCAGCGTTCGCCTTCAAAGACGGACGAGGCGTAGTGCAAGGCGTGGGTCAGAATATGCACATTGGCGTCACGCCAATCGACCATCTTGCCGTCCATCCAAATCTTGCCGTCGCGATCGTCATATGCGCCGTCCATGGTGTATCCTTCCCTCAAGTCGTAGTGATTTTGCGAATGTTGCGCAAAATATGTCCGATACGGACATTTTGTTACGCAAAACTTGCGATTCGATAGCCTTTGACACTTGGAAAGTCAATAACGCTGACGTAAAGTCTGGCTCGGATCTAGGCGGAGCATACCATGGCAGACGGACGCGGCGCATCTTCTCAGACGGGTGAGAATCTGCTGTTCCTGACTGACGAGCAGTTGCGGCAGGGGATCGAAGCGATGTTTTTTGCGTATCGCGGATTTACCGCCGACCCGGACCGGATTCTGGTGGACCTGGCCTATGGCAGGGCCCATCACCGCGCCATTCATTTCATCAACCGTGCCCCCGGCACGACGGTCAACAACCTGCTGGGGCTTCTGGGTGTTACCAAACAGTCGCTTAATCGTGTGTTGCGCACGCTGATCGCGGATGGTCTGGTCCAAAGTCAGGTGGGGAAATCCGACAAGCGGGAGCGACATTTGTATCTGACCGACGCGGGACGCACGCTGGAGCAGACCTTGTCTGACGCCCAGCGACTTCGGATGCGCAGCGCGTTTCGTGATGCAGGCCCCGAGGCTGTTGCCGGGTTCCGCACCGTGCTCGAGGCGATGATGGACCCCGAGATGCGCCACAGCTACACCCGGCTCAAGGAAAATGGCGCGTGAGCGACATGGATGCCCATCTGTTAATCGTCGACGACGATGAGCGGATCCGGATACTTTTGCAGAAATTCCTGATGCGACACGGTTTCCTGGTGACCGCCGCCCGCGATGCCGCCCATGCCCGGCGTATTCTGGCAGGGTTGGATTTCGATCTGATCGTGCTGGATGTGATGATGCCGGGCGAAGATGGCCTGAGCCTGACGCGCAGCTTGCGGGAAACCATTCAGACACCAGTTCTGCTTCTGACGGCCAAGGGCGAAACCGGCAACCGCATCGAAGGTCTGGAAGCGGGGGCCGACGATTATCTGGCAAAGCCGTTCGAGCCGAAGGAACTGCTGTTGCGGATCAATGCGATTTTGCGACGGATGCCCGATACCAGCGTTGCGGATGCCGCGCCCAAGGTGTTGTCGATGGGGGCGATCCGCTATGACATCGAACGTGGCGAACTGTGGCAGGGCGACGAACTGGTTCGGTTGACCGCGACAGAGATACACCTGATGCGGATTTTCGCAGCACAGCCGGGGGCCGCCTTGAGTAGGGCGAAACTGGTCGAGGAACTGGGCCGCGACCGGGGGCAGGCGCAGGAACGCGCAGTCGACGTGCAAATCACCCGTCTGCGCCGCAAGATCGAGGATAACCCCAAGCAGCCGCGCTATCTGCAGACGGTGCGCGGCGCAGGGTATATGCTGGCTCCGGATTAACTTTGATTTCTCGATTTCTATCTGGCGCAGAATGGGGGTTTCACACCCCCAGACCCCCGTGGGATATTTGACAGCCAGAGAAGTTGTGCCGATGGACTGGCAGGGCAGGTCTGGTCGGGCTATGTCTTGAAGAGTTGGAATTGATGGGGTGCGCGCGCGATGGCGGAAACTGCGGTAGAAGAGATGAGCTTTGAAGCGGCGATGGCCGAACTTGAGAAAGTCCTGGGCCAGCTTGAGCGGGGCGACGTCGCGCTGGATGAAAGCATCGCGCTTTACGAGCGCGGTGCGGCGCTGAAGAAGCGCTGTGAAGCCAAGTTGAAAGAGGCCGAGGAAAAGGTCGCTCAAATTACGCTGGACGGGGACGGTACACCCACGGGAGCGACCCCCGTTGACGGGATTTGACCTTTCACTAGAGGCGGAACTGATGCGCAAACCGTTTGCGGACGCATTACGCCACGCGGCCGATCTGGCCACGGGGCAGGTGTTGCATGGCCTGGTCGGGCTTGATGGCCATGTCGCCGAGGCGATGCGCTATGCGGTGACAGGGGGGAAGGGGCTGCGCGCCTTTTTCGTGATCGAGACCGCGCGGCTGCATGGTGTCGTGGACGCGCAGGCCGCCCCAGCCGCTGGCGCGATCGAGGCGCTGCATGCCTATTCGCTGGTGCATGATGATATGCCCTGCATGGATGACGATGCCTTGCGACGTGGCCAGCCGACAGTGCATGTGAAGTGGAGCGATGTCACCGCAGTGCTGGCGGGTGACGCGCTGCAGGCCTTGGCGTTTGAATTGGTGGCCCAGACCGGATGTTCGGACACCGCGCGCGTTACTTTGGTCGCGTCCCTGGCGCAAGCGGCGGGCGTGCGCGGGATGGTCGGGGGCCAGGCGGCAGATATTGCCGCTGAAACGGTCCAGACCCCGCTGACGCTTGACCAGATCACTGCGTTGCAGGCGGGCAAGACCGGCGCGTTGATTGAATGGGCGGCCACTGCCGGGCCGGTCATGGCCGGCGATGACCCCGCAGCGTTGCGCCAGTATGCGCGCGATTTGGGTTTGGCGTTTCAGATCGCCGATGACATTCTGGATATCGAAGGCGACTTTGAAACCGTTGGCAAGGCAGTTGGCAAAGATGCCACCGCGGGCAAGGCGACGTTCGTGTCGGTGCTGGGGCTCGACGGTGCCAAGGCGCGGGCGCGCGCGCTGGTAAGCTCTGCCTGCGAGGCGCTGGCCGGTTATGGCGAGAATGGCGAAACCTTGCGAGATGCCGCCCGCTTCGTTATTGCGCGCAAAAGCTGATCCGTCGGAGGGACCAGATGACCGACAGACCCAAGACCCCTTTGCTGGACAAAGTGACCCGCCCGGCGGACCTGAAGCAGTTCTCTGACGCCGAGTTGATCCAACTGGCGCAAGAACTGCGCGCCGAGACGATTTCGGCGGTGTCGGAAACCGGCGGGCATCTGGGGGCGGGATTGGGCGTGGTGGAATTGACGGTGGCGCTGCACTCCGTCTTTGATACGCCGCGCGACAAGCTGATCTGGGACGTCGGCCATCAATGCTATCCGCACAAAATCCTGACAGAGCGGCGCGACCGTATCCGCACCTTGCGGATGAAGGACGGCCTGAGCGGGTTCACCAAGCGCAACGAATCCCCGTACGATCCCTTTGGCGCGGCGCATAGTTCGACGTCGATCAGCGCCGCGTTGGGGTTTGCCGTGGCGCGCGATCTGGGCGGGGTGGTGCCTGAGGGGCTGGGGGATGCGATTGCGGTGATTGGTGACGGGTCGATGTCGGCTGGCATGGCCTATGAGGCGATGAACAACGCGGGCCACCTGAAAAAACGCATGTTCGTAATCCTTAACGACAACGAGATGTCGATTGCCCCGCCGGTCGGCGCGATGTCTGCTTACCTGAGCCGTCTGTACGCAGAAGAGCCGTTTCAGGAATTCAAGGCTGCCGCCAAGGGCGCGGTCAGCATGTTGCCCGCGCCGTTCCGTGAGGGGGCCAAGCGCGCCAAAGATATACTCAAGGGTATGGCCGTCGGCGGCACCTTGTTTGAACAGCTGGGGTTTTCTTATCTGGGGCCAATCGACGGGCACGACCTGAACCAACTTTTGCCGGTGTTGCGTACCGTCAAGGCGCGTGCGACCGGGCCGATCCTGATCCATGTGCTGACCAAAAAGGGCAAGGGCTATGGCCCGGCAGAGGCTGCCCGCGACAAGGGCCACGCCACCGCCAAATTCAACGTGCTTACTGGCGAGCAAAAGAAGGCCGCCTCTAACGCGCCCAGCTACACGCGGGTGTTTGCCGACAGCCTGATCGCCGAGGCGACCCGCGACGACAAGATCTGCGCCGTCACCGCAGCGATGCCGGACGGCACGGGGCTGAATCTGTTTGCCGAACGTTACCCCAGCCGGTGTTTTGATGTGGGCATCGCGGAACAGCATGGCGTGACCTTTTCGGCGGCCTTGGCGGCGGGCGGGATGAAGCCGTTTTGCACCATGTATTCCACATTCCTGCAGCGCGGGTATGATCAGGTGGTGCATGACGTGGCAATTCAGCGGCTGCCGGTGCGGTTCGCGATTGACCGTGCCGGTCTGGTGGGTGCCGATGGCGCGACCCACGCCGGGGCCTTTGATATCGCGTTTCTGGCAAATCTGCCGGGTTTCGTGGTGATGGCGGCGGCGGACGAGGCCGAGTTGGTGCATATGGTCGCCACCGCAGCGGCCTATGGCGACGGGCCGATCGCGTTCCGGTTTCCACGCGGTGAAGGCAACGGTGTCGATATGCCAGAGCGTGGCATCCCGCTTGAAATCGGCAAGGGACGGATCATTGCGAAGGGTGCACAGGTTGCGCTGCTTTCATTCGGCACCCGCCTGGCAGAGGTGGAAAAAGCCGCCGAAGCGCTGCGTGCCAAGGGGATATCGCCCACCGTTGCCGATGCGCGGTTTGCCAAGCCGCTGGACCGGGACATGATCCTGCAACTGGCCGCGGATCACGAGGCGCTGATCACCATCGAGGAAGGGGCCGTTGGCGGTTTCGGCAGCCATGTGGCGCAGCTTTTGTCTGACGAAGGTGTGTTTGACGCAGGGCTCAAATACCGGTCCATGGTCCTGCCCGACACCTTTATCGATCAGGCCAGCCCGGCGGATATGTACGCAATTGCCGGCATGAATGCTGATCAGATCGAGGCGAAAGTGCTGGATCTTCTGGGGGTTGCGCGCATTGGTGCGCAGCGGGCCTGACGCGCAGGCCCGCGCAGTGCGATTTCAGGCGGCTTTCGGCTTGCGGATCGCGACGATGCCCAATGCGGCATCTGCAGCCTCGCGCCCCTTGGTGACAAAATGATCGCGGTATATCGCCGTGTGATGGTCGGTTTCATGATAGTGATGTGGTGTCAGCGATACCGATAACACCGGCACCCCGGTGTCCAACCCGACGCGCATCAGCCCGTCGACCACGGCAGCGGCGACGAAATCATGCCGATAGATGCCGCCATCCACGACAAAAGCTACGCAGATAATCGCGTCGTATTTTCCTGATCTGGCGAGAGTCTGCGCCATCAGCGGCATTTCGAATGCACCGGGCACATCAAACACGTCGATCTGATCGGGCGATATTTTTTCGGCAAAGCCATCATAGGCCCGGTCCACGATATCGGCGTGCCAGCGGGCTTTGACAAAAGCATAGCGGGTGTGTGTCATGTGTGATCTCCTTTTTACGTCAGCGACACGGTCACCCAAGGCGATCACGGTTGCGGACAGCCCAAGGCGGGCCGCGCAAACGCATTCTCTTCCATCCGGACTATGACCGTCGGCTCTGGCATCGCACCAGATCTGCTGACACCCCGAATGGGGCCGCTCGCGGGCTTGTTGCGCGTGTGCCACATACCGCCGGTGGGGAATTGCACCCCGCCCTGAGAATGACTTTACGTTGCCAAGGCGGGCGCGCATCTGCAATACCAAAAGCGACCCAGCAGGATAGGCCGCACCCGATGCACCCCAACCCGGTTTACCATGATGCCAGCGCCGCCAAGAACCTTGCCTTTGCGCGCGCACGTGGCTTTGGCATGTTGGCGGCGCAGGGCAGCGGTGCCCCGATGTTAAGCCACGTGCCGTATTTGTTGAATGATGCTGGCGACGTGGCCGATCTGCATCTGGTGCGGTCCAACCCGATCGCGCGCGCGCTGACCGGCCCGCTTGATGTCTTGATCGCGGTGACGGGCGGTGACAGCTATGTTTCCCCCGATTGGTACGGCGTCGACGATCAGGTGCCGACCTGGAACTATGTCGCCATCCACATGACAGGCGTGCTTGAACTGCGTCCACAGGACGAATTGCGCGACCTGCTGGACCGGCAGTCAGCGTTTTACGAAGACCGGCTTTTGCCAAAGCCGCCGTGGACAACGGCAAAGATGTCCGGGGGCACGATGGAAAAGATGATGCGCATGATCGTGCCCTGCCGGATGACGGTTACGGGAGTCGATGGCACGTGGAAGCTGAGCCAGAACAAGACCGATGCCGTACGGATGTCGGCGGCGGCCGGGGTCGCGGCACATGGCTTTGGTGCGGAAACCGATGATATCGCCGCTTTGATGCGCGACGCGGTCGGGTAGAGACCAACAAGCGATTGCGCGGCGCAAGTTTGGCGGCGATAGTCTGTTCAACTTTTGAAGGAAACGATGATGAAACTTTATTATTCCCCGACCTCGCCTTATGTCCGCAAGGTAATGGTGCTGCTGCATGAAACCGGCCAGATCAACGACGTCACGCTTGAAACCATGAACACCACGCCGCTGGCCCCCGACGCGGCGCTGCTGGCCAAGAACCCGCTGACCAAGGTACCCGCGCTTGAGCGTGAAGAAGGGCCGACCTTGTATGACAGCCGGGTCATCTGCGCCTATCTGGACAACCGCGCGGGCGGAAAGCTCTACCCCACGGGCGCGCGCCGCTGGGATACCCTGACGCTGGAGGCGACGGCAGACGGGATGTTGGATGCCGCATTGCTGATGATCTACGAGGGCCGGATGCGCCCCGAGGACAAGCAAATGCCGGAATGGGTCGAGGGCCAGTGGGGCAAGATCGAACGCGCCTGCGCCGCGCTGAACACCCGCTGGATCAGCCAGCTTTCGGGCACGCTCGACATGGGCCAGATCGCCGTCGGCTGTGCGCTTGGCTATCTTGATTTCCGCCATGACGCGCGCAACTGGCGCAAAGGCAACGATGCACTGGCAAATTGGGCACGCCAGTTTGATTCGCGCGCTTCCATGCTGGCTACCGCCCCGCCGAAAGGCTAAAATGCCTGAATTAGTTGGTTTTGTCGGTAATGTGGGGCGGACTGCGACGGTTTGCGCGTCAAAGGTATCTGGACGTGCGCGGCCCATCCCGCTAGACACCACCATAATTGTAAGTGGCGGTTTTGCGCCGTCTCTTGGTTTCTTGGCCTTCTGGCCCTTGATTTGGAGTTAACCCGTGTCCCAAGCAGAAGATCACGCCGGCACCCGGAGGGATTTCCTCTACTACGCCACAGCAGGTACAGGTGTTGTTGCCGTTGGCGCAGCGGTCTGGCCTTTGGTCAACCAAATGAACCCATCGGCAGACGTCAAAGCGTTGTCGTCGATCCGCGTCGATGTATCCGGAGTCGAACCCGGTACTCAACTGACGGTCAAGTGGTTGGGCAAGCCGGTTTTCCTGCGCCGCCGCACCCAAGAAGAAATCACAGAGGCGCGTGCCGTCGATCTGTCCGAGCTTCCCGATCCAAATGCTGAAAACGCGAATATCGCCAGTAACGCACCCGCGACCGACGAAAACCGCGCGATGCCCGGCAATGAAGAATGGCTGGTCATGATGGGCGTTTGTACGCACCTGGGCTGTGTGCCGCTGGGTGATGCAGGTGACTTTGGGGGTTGGTTCTGCCCGTGCCACGGATCGCACTACGACACGGCGGGCCGCATCCGCAAAGGGCCGGCACCGCGCAACCTGCCGGTGCCGCTTGCTGAATTCGTGGACGAATCCACGATTAAATTGGGTTAAGGGAGAACTAGAATGGCTGGAATTCCTCACGACCATTACGAGCCGAAGTCAAACGGAGAAAAGTGGCTGTATCGCCGCCTGCCGATTGTCGGGCTTTTGTATGATACGCTGATGATCCCGACACCGAAAAACCTGAACTGGATGTGGATCTGGGGCATCGTCCTGACATTCTGTCTGGTCCTGCAGATTGTAACCGGCATCGTTTTGGCGATGCATTATACACCGCACGTCGATCAGGCGTTCGCGTCTGTCGAACACATCATGCGCAACGTGAATGGCGGCTATATGCTGCGGTACATGCACACCAACGGCGCATCATTGTTCTTTATCGCGGTCTATGCACACATCTTCCGCGGCCTGTATTACGGGTCGTACAAGGCACCCCGCGAGGTGACGTGGATCATCGGCATGCTGATCTATCTGCTGATGATGGGCACAGCCTTTATGGGGTACGTGCTGCCATGGGGTCAGATGTCCTTTTGGGGTGCGACCGTGATCACCGGCCTGTTCGGTGCGATCCCGTTCATCGGGGAAAGCCTGCAGACGCTGCTGCTGGGCGGCCCCGCAGTCGACAACGCGACGCTGAACCGTTTCTTCTCTCTGCACTATCTCTTTCCGTTCATCATTGCCGGTCTGGTGATGGTGCACATCTGGGCCTTCCACACCACGGGCAACAACAACCCCACCGGTGTCGAGGTGCGTCGCACATCCAAGGACGAAGCGCAAAAGGACACGCTGCCGTTCTGGCCCTACTTCGTGATGAAAGACCTGTTCGCACTGACCGTCATTCTGGTGGTGTTCTTTGCCGTCGTGGGCTTCATGCCGAACTATCTGGGACACCCCGACAACTATATCGAAGCGAACCCGCTTTCCACACCGGCGCACATCGTGCCCGAATGGTACTTCCTGCCGTTCTACGCGATCCTGCGGGCGTTCACGTCCGAAGTCTGGGTCGTTCAGATTGCATCCTTCGTGACTGGTGGCATCATTGATGCCAAGTTCTTTGGTGTTCTGGCGATGTTCGGCGCGATTGCGGTGATGGCCCTTGCCCCTTGGCTGGATACATCATCGGTACGGTCGGGTCGGTACCGCCCCATGTTCAAGTGGTGGTTCGCGCTGCTCGTCGTCGATTTCTTTGCGCTGATGTGGCTGGGTGCCATGCCTGCCGAAGAACCCTATGCCAGCTTCTCGTTGATCGCGGCGGCCTATTGGTTTGGCTACTTCCTGATCATCCTGCCGCTGCTGGGTGTGATCGAAAAGCCGATGGCACAGCCTGAAACAATCGAAGCCGACTTTTCAGAGCATTACGCCCCGAAAACAGGCGGGACCAAGACGCTGGTCAACCCAGCAGAGTAAGGACCATGACAATGATCAAGAAAACACTCATCTCGGCTATTGTCGCCATGGGCCTTGCAGGGTCAGTTGCACATGCAGCGGGCGGCGAAGCGCATGTCGAAGACTTCGACTTTTCGTTCGAGGGGCCTTTTGGGTCCTTCGACGTCAACCAGCTTCAGCGTGGCTTGCAGATTTATACCGAGGTATGTGCCGCCTGCCACGGCATGAAGTTCGTGCCGATCCGCACCTTGTCCGATGCTGGTGGTCCGCAGCTCCCCGAAGATCAGGTGCGCGCCTATGCCGAACAGTATGAAGTGTTCGACGCCGAGTTGGACGACATGCGTCCAGCGACGCCCGTTGATCACTTCCCGGCGTCAGCGCTGGAAAATGCGCCCGACCTTAGCCTGATGGCGAAAAAGCGGGCGGGCTTCCACGGTCCCTACGGTCTGGGCATCAACCAGTTCTTCAAGGGCATCGGCGGACCAGAGTATATCGCGTCGCTGCTGGTCGGTTATGAAGATCCGCCAGCCTGCGCGCCCGAGGATTTTCCGGGGTCCTATAACAAGGCATTCCCGAACGGCGGTATCCCCGAGCAGTGCAAAGACGAAGAGGGCCATTCCACCGTCGAAGGCAGCTGGATCTCGATGGCACAGCCGCTGTATGGCGATGACGTTGAATATGCCGATGGCCACGAAGCCGATATCCACCACGAGGCGATGGATGTCGCGGCGTTCCTGATGTGGACAGCCGAACCGAAGATGATGGCGCGCAAGCAGGCCGGATTCGCTGGCGTGGTGTTTCTGACCCTGCTGTCGGTACTGCTTTACCTGACCAACAAGCGGATCTGGGCCCCGATCAAACGCAAGGAAGATTAATCTTCCCGCCCAAATCTCGCGTTCATAAAACTGAAAGGCCTTCCGGATCACAATAAATCCGGAAGGCCTTTCTGTTTGTGCAAGTGGGGAGACTTGGGAGAGGACACAAACGATTTCGTCGTAAAAAAGAGAGAAGAGCCGTAAGCATTCGGCGAAGGCCGTGGGCGCGCCGTATTGATCAGAGGTGTTTGGGTACGGCTTTTG
>JBFGFW010000026.1:0-11535 GCA_041579395.1 Sulfitobacter sp. | reverse complement strand
TGAGACAGACGGATGTCTGTACCTACGAACCAAGACCCAGAACGAGTGAGATGAGCGACTAAGATGAGCGACTGGAAAGCAAAACGGTTCTGGACTGACGCTAAGGTGGTTCCGCAGGACGCGGGCTTTACCGTGGAACTGGATGGCCGTGCGATCAAGACACCCGCAAAGCGGCTGCTGGTTGTGCCCACGGCCGCTATGGCGGACGCGATTGCCGCAGAATGGCAGGCGCAGGACGGCGTGATCGATCCGCGCACCATGCCCTGCACCAAGACCGCCAACGCTGCCCTTGATAAGGTAGCGATCCAGCACGCAGAGGTCGCGGATATGCTGGCGGCCTACGGCGATTGCGATTTGCTGTGCTACCGCGCGGACAGCCCGCAAGAACTGGTGATGCGACAGCAAACCGAATGGGACCCGATGCTGGACTGGGCGGATCAGGCGCTTGGCGCGCGCCTGGAAACCCGCGTCGGAATCATGCACGTCCCGCAATCCCCCGATGTGGTTGCCAGCCTGTCCGCGCGCACCCATGCGCTGAACATATATGAGCTGGCTGCGTTTCACGATCTGGTCAGCCTGTCGGGGTCGTTAATCCTGGCCTTCGCGGCCGCTCAAGACGCGCGCGACCCGGATTCGCTGTGGACGCTTTCGCGGCTTGATGAACTTTGGCAGGCTGAACAGTGGGGTGCCGACGACGAAGCAGAAGCGCTTGCCGCAGTGAAAAAGGATAGTTTCTTGCACGCAAAGCGGATGTTTGACCTGAGCGCGATCAAATAGGTTTGAAATCCGTCGGTGTCCGACAGATTTTGACTGTTTTTTGGGCGGACAGCCTTGACCTTCAAGCGTGAATCCGCCCACACTCAGCCGCACTAATGGGGATAACCCCACTAAGTACCACCTCCGACCCAAAAGGCGTCGGTTAAACCGCCCATGAACGTGGCGGAAATCCAGGAAGAGGTAACAATGAATAAATCCGTATTTTTTGGTGCGATGACAGTAGCGGGCCTTGTGGCCGGTGCGTCAGCCGCAGCTACACTTGATGACGTTAAGGCGCGCGGCAAGCTGAACTGTGGTGTAACCACCGGTTTGGTTGGTTTCGCTGCACCAAACGCAAGCGGCGAATGGGAAGGTTTTGACGTAGCGGTTTGCCGCGCCGTTGCAGCCGCCATCTTTGGCGACAAAACAGCCGTCGAATTCATCCCAACAACGGGCAAGACACGCTTTACCGCACTTGCATCGGGTGAGATCGACTTTCTTGCACGTAACACGACATGGACCTTCAGCCGTGACGTTGACCTGAAGTTCGACTTCATCGGTGTCAACTACTACGACGGTCAGGGCTTCATGGTACCAAAATCGCTTGGCGTTTCTTCCGCCAAGGATCTGGACGGCGCGACCGTCTGCATTCAGACCGGTACGACGACAGAGCTGAACCTGGCGGACTTCTTCCGCAACAACAACATCAGCTACGAGCCCGTTCCTGTTGAGACAAACGCAGAAGGCCAGCAGCAGTACCTTGCCGGCGCGTGCGACACGTACACAACAGACGCGTCCGGTCTGGCCGCGACACGTGCGACGTTCGAAACTCCTGGCGACCACATCATCCTGCCCGAGATCATCTCCAAAGAGCCTTTGGGCCCGCTGGTACGTCACGGTGACAACGACTGGGGTGACCTGACGCGTTGGGTTCTGTATGCTCTGATCGCAGCTGAAGAGCTGGGTGTGACATCCGCCAACGTCGAAGAAATGACCACAAACGCCACAAACCCTGAAGTTGCCCGCCTGTTGGGTACCGAAGGTACTTTGGGCGAAATGCTGGGTCTTGACGCTGCATGGGCCAAGAACGCAATCGCGTCCGAAGGCAACTACGGCGAAATCTTTGCCAAGAACATTGGCGAAGAGACACCGATCGGTCTGGCCCGTGGCCTGAACGCTCAGTGGACAGATGGCGGCCTGATGTACGCGCCTCCTTTCCGCTAAATACAACGACAAGGGGCGCGGATCACTCCGCGCCCCTTGCGCCATATGTGACCAATAAATAAACCCGACCGGCGACATCAAAAGATGCACGTTAAACAGGTCTGGAACACAGGGATAATCTGATGACGACAATGTCCGACCCTCAACAGGGTTCGTTCCGGCTGTCGATGTTGCTTAACGACACCCGCTATCGATCCTACACATTTCAGTTTATCGCATTGATGCTGCTGATCGCCCTGATGGCGTTTCTGGGCATGAATCTTGTGCGCAACCTGGCCGAAGCCGGGCTGAATATTTCCTATGGATTTCTGAACGTCCCGGCTGGCTATGATATCAACCAGACGTTGATCCCCTATACCAGCCAATCCACCAACCTTCAGGCTGCTTTCGTAGGTATTATCAATACGTTGCTGGTGGCCTTTCTGGCCTGCCTGACGGCGACGATATTGGGTGTGATCGCCGGTGTGGCCCGCCTGTCGAAGAACTGGCTGGTGTCTAAGCTGATGTCAGTCTACGTCGAAATTTTCCGCAACATCCCCGTCCTGATCTGGATCTTGATGATCTATACGCTGATGACGGCAGTCTTGCCGGCACCCAATGCGTTTCGGGGTGACAACCCTGCGGCCAGCATGGTGCTCAACTCCTTTGCGTTCACCAACCGAGGTGTCTATATCCCGGCCCCGGTCTGGGGCGCTGGATCCATGGTGGTCGTGATCACCTTTATCCTGTCGATCATCGCGGTGTTCGCTTATCGCCGTTATGCCGTCAATTTGTTGTTCCGCACAGGTAAATTACTGCCAACCGGCTGGCCGACGCTGGCGATTTTGCTGGTGCCGACGCTGTTGGTTTTCTTCCTTCTCGGGCGTCCGATCGGGCTGGATTATCCTGTCCTGAGCGGGTTCAACTTTCGGGGCGGCCTGCAGATCGGTGCGCCGCTGATTGCCCTGTGGCTGGCCTTGTCGGTCTACACAGGTGCCTTTATCGCAGAAAACGTCCGCGCAGGTATTCAGGCCATCTCGAAGGGTCAAACCCAAGCTGCCGCGTCATTGGGACTGCGTCCCAAGCGTGTGATGAACCTGATCGTGCTGCCACAGGCGTTGCGCGTTATCATCCCGCCGCTGATCTCGCAGTATCTGAACATCACCAAGAACTCCTCGCTGGCGATTGCGGTGGGCTATGCCGACATCACCGCGACACTGGGCGGCATCACGCTGAACCAGACAGGCCGCGCGATTGAATGTGTGCTGCTTTTGATGCTGTTCTATCTCACGATCTCGTTGTCGATCTCGGCGATCATGAATGTTTACAATAATTCTGTCAGCTTGAAGGAACGGTAAGATGTCCGATACACACGCCGCCTCCGTCCCTTATGTCCGGGGCACGATGCTGCCGCAGGCTGCTCCGCCGACAACATCGCAGGGCCCTGTGAAATGGCTCCATGAAAGCCTGTTTTCATCGATCCCCTATACCATCCTGACCATTGCCGCCCTGTATGTGGTGTATCTGGTGCTGTCGGGCTTTTTGCCCTGGCTGCTAGGCGGGGTCTGGACGACGTCCAACATCCGTGAATGCCGCGAAGTGCTGGACGGTGTGTTGGGCGGCTGTTTCTCGGTTCTGACCGAACGTTGGAATCAGCTGCTGTTCGGGATCGCATATCCGCAAGATGGCTATTGGCGGCCGACGCTGGCATTTATCCTGTTGTTCTTTGCAATCGCACCGGTGCTGTTTTCGGGCGCACCACGTCAGTTGCTGATCGTCACGGCGCTGTATCCGTTCATCGCGTTCTGGCTGATCTGGGGTGGTACCTTGTTTGTACCGCTGGCGGCGCTGATCAGCGTGGTCGTCGGCTATTTCGTCTATACCAAGCTCGTGAAGAAAAGCCTTGCCGGCGGCATGGCGGCCGGTATTGCGGCAGTGGCGGTCGTTTGGTTCATTCTCGGCCTTGTCACACCCGGCCTGTCCAACGTGCTAGCACTTGAGGCAGTCGTATCGCGGAACATGGGGGGCTTCATGCTCAACATGATCTTGGGTGTGATCTGTGTGTCGCTGTCGTTGCCCTTGGGTATTGTGCTGGCGCTTGGCCGGCAGTCAAAGTTGCCGATCATCCGCCTGATCTGCGTGGTCTTCATCGAATTCATTCGCGGTGTGCCGCTGATCACACTGCTGTTCGTGGCCAACGTGGTTCTGGCCTATTTCCTGCCACCGGGCACCAATTTTGACCTGATCCTGCGCGTGATCATCATGATCACCATGTTCGCCGCGGCCTATATCGCCGAGGTGATCCGGGGCGGTCTGGCGGCCTTGCCGCGTGGCCAATACGAGGCGGCGGACAGTCTGGGGCTGGATTATGCACAAGCGATGCAGCTGATCATTCTGCCGCAAGCGCTGAAGATCTCGATCCCTGGCATCGTCAACGTGGCAGTCGGGCTGTTCAAGGACACGACGCTGGTCTCGATCATTTCGATGTTCGATCTGGTGGGCATGATCCGTGGACCGATCCTGGCCTCCACCGACTGGAACGGCGTCTACTGGGAACTCTGGGGCTTTGCCGCCTTGCTGTTCTTCGTCGTCTGCTATGGCATCTCGCAATATTCACAATGGCTGGAACGTCAACTCCAGACCGACCACCATTAAAGAAGGGCTGTAATCATGGCTGAACAAGCACAAGCGCTGAACGTCTCGAACGAGGTCGCGATCAGCATCGAGGGCATGAACAAGTGGTACGGGACTTTCCACGTGCTGCGCGACATTGACCTGACCGTTTATCGCGGCGAAAGGATCGTCATTGCGGGACCTTCTGGGTCCGGAAAGTCAACGCTGATCCGCTGCATCAACGCGCTGGAAGAGCACCAGAAGGGCCGGATCGAAGTGGACGGCACGGTGCTTTCGTCAGACGTCAAGAATATCGACAAGATCCGGTCCGAGGTTGGTATGTGCTTTCAGCATTTCAACCTGTTCCCGCATCTGACAATTCTTGAAAACTGCACGCTGGCCCCGATCTGGGTGCGCAAGACACCCAAAAAAGAGGCCGAGGAAATCGCGATGCATTTCCTTGAAAAGGTCAAGATCCCCGACCAGGCCGACAAATATCCTGGCCAGCTTTCCGGTGGTCAGCAGCAGCGTGTGGCGATTGCCCGCAGTCTGTGCATGCGTCCCCGCATCATGCTGTTTGACGAACCCACGTCGGCGCTTGACCCTGAGATGATCAAAGAAGTGCTGGATACGATGGTCGAGCTTGCTGAAGAAGGTATGACGATGATCTGTGTCACCCACGAGATGGGCTTTGCCCGCCAGGTGGCGAACCGGGTAATCTTTATGGATGAAGGTCAGATCGTCGAGCAAAACGAGCCGGAAGAATTCTTCAACAACCCGCAAAGCCCCCGGACCAAGCTGTTCCTCAGCCAGATACTGGGACACTGATTTCGGCAAACTCAATAAGGCGGGGGAAACTTCGCCTTATTGCGGTACCGGCAGATCGCGCGGCATTACGATGTGCGTCACGTGCCCGGTGTGCCATTTAACGTCTTTCCATCTTTCAATGTCAAAAGTCGCGGCAAGCGTGGCCCCGGTCGGGTAATGGCGGATGCCGTCCGGATTGGGGGGCGTGTCGATGATCATCTCGGCCATCTCGCCGATGCCCGGATTGTGGCCAATGATCAGCACCGTATCCCCGTCCACTTCGCGCAGGCCGGCAAGAAGCAACTCTGCGTCAGCCAGATAAAGTTTTCGCGTCAATGACGTATCGGGATCGCCTGAAAGCCCCAGCAGGTTCAAGGTCTCGCGTGTGCGCGCCGCGCTTGAACACAGGACCACATCCGGGAACAAACCCTTTTCCTTCAGCCAACGTCCAAGTGCTGCCGCGTTGTCACGGCCCCGTGCGTTCAGAACGCGGTCGTGGTCCGATGTGCCGCCACCGGACCAGTCAGACTTTGCGTGGCGCATCAAAATGAGGCGTTTCATCTTATCCCTTGCGGATGATGCTGCCAGCGCCGTGTTCGGTGAACAATTCCAGCAGGCAGGCATTGGGCGCGCGGCCGTCCAAGATCACGGCAGCGCGCACGCCCCCCTCGATCGCATTCAGCGCCGTTTCGGTTTTCGGGATCATACCGCCCGCAATCGTACCGTCCGCCACCATGTCGCGGATTTGCGCGGCTGTCAGTTCGGTCAAAACCTCGCCTTGCGCATTCTTCACACCTTCAACGTCCGTCAGCAGCAAAAGTCGGTCAGCTTTCAGAGCTGCCGCAATGGCCCCGGCCGCAGTGTCACCGTTGATGTTGAATGTCTCGCCATTGCGACCCATGCCTAACGGGGCGATGACCGGGATAATACCCTTGTCCGCCAGATCACGCAGCAGACGGGGGTTCACCTCGGTCGGCGCGCCCACAAGACCCAATTCTGGGTCTTCCTGGTCGCAGATGATCAGACCGCTGTCTTTGCCCGACACACCCACACAGCGCCCGCCTTGTGCGGTGATGGCCTGCACGATGCGCGCGTTTACCAGCCCCGACAGCACCATTTCGACGACTTCCATTGTCGCGGCGTCGGTGACGCGCTTGCCGTTGACGAACTCTGACTTGATATCAAGCCGCTTCAGCATGCTGTTGATCATAGGGCCGCCGCCATGGACGATCACCGGATTGACCCCGACCTGACGCATCAGCGCCACATCACGCGCGAATTCTTCCATGGCTTCGTCGCTGCCCATGGCGTGACCACCCAATTTGATCACAACCGTCGCATCGGCGTAGCGTTGCAGATAGGGCAGCGCCTGACTTAGCGTTTTTGCGGTGGCAATCCAGTCGCGGTTCATCTCTTGTTTTCTCATTCTCTGCCTCAGTGATACGCTGGAACGTACTACTCCAGCGTGGCGATGATGGCACGGAGCGTTGGAATGCCCCAGCCTTTTTCCGATGAAGTTACAACGATTTCCGGGTAGGCTGCGGGGTGGTTTGCCAACGCGCCGCGGACCTGCTCCAATATCTTTTCGCGCTCTGCCTCTTTGACCTTATCCGCCTTGGTTAGCACACATTGAAAGGTCACCGCAGAACTGTCGAGCAGGGACATGATTTCATCGTCGACTTTTTTCACGCCGTGGCGCGCGTCAATCAGGACAAAGGCGCGGCGCAGGGTTTGCCGACCGGACAGATACTGTTTGAGCAGTCGTTGCCACTTTTCCACAATGGGCAAGGGGGCATTCGCATAACCGTATCCGGGCAAATCGACCAGATAATGGGCGTCACCGGCCGTGAAATAGTTGATCTCTTGGGTCCGTCCGGGGGTGTTGGACGCCCGCGCCAACGCCTTCATGCCGGTCAGCGCGTTGATAAGCGTCGACTTGCCGACGTTTGAGCGTCCTGCGAAACAAACTTCCATCCGGTCGGCCGGGGGCAGGCCATCCATGGCCACCACGCCTTTGACGAATTCAGTGTCGCCCGCGAAAAGTAGACGACCCTTTTCAGCGGTAAAGGCGTCAGGTTCCTCTGCGATTGTGAATTGCATTTGCATCAGATCACCTCTGCTGTGTCGCCCAGCCTGATATCGCCGGATGTGATGACTGCGGCGTAGACCCCGAAATCTTGGTGTCCGAATACCGAATTCAGGATACTCAACATTTCAGTGTCGCGCTTGCCGGTCACCGGGTTTGCGTTTGTCATGGCACAGCGCTCGATCGCTTCGCTCACGCGCAAAACAGCGGTGCCGATGCGGATGTCGCGGCCAATCCATCCAAATTCGGCCCATGCCGCCACGTCGTCCAGCCAGATGTTCCCGCGCCAGCGTTCGCGGGTAATCGCAGTGCCCAAAGCGTCAGCAACCGCCGTATGGGATGCCGTGTTCATGATCGAAATGGTTGGATAGTCGGTGTCGGTCATGCCGCGCCCGTCGACCTTCACAATGTCTTTTGGGGCAGCGCGGTTTTCGGGGCAAAGGGGGGCGACCCAATCCATAAACCGTGCGACATCTTCGCGCATATCCGGGCATATCGTCAATGGATCAAGATCCTGATGTGTCAGGGTGACCTTGCGATCCTGTTCACTCAATTTGGCCCATATTCCGTTCAAGCCAGGGGTTCGGCTGCCTAGCATGAAATTCTGACAGCTGGCCCACGTTGGGCTCTCAGGGTCAAACTTTGTCGCCTCGTGCGTCACGGCCCAAGTTCGATCCCAGGGCATGGTGGCACCTGCGGTCAGGCGCACCGTGTCTATTGCCTCGCGCCCATGGCTTTTGATCGGATGCCGATAAAGCGCGCTGACGTGCATTACTTCTTGCCTTTGGTCGGGGCCTTGGACTTGTTGGCGGCCGCTTTGGCCTTGCGTCCAAATCCACCTTTGATGTTGCCCAACAAATCCGGTTTATACCCTTGGCTGCGCATGATCAGGTACTGCTGGGTGAAGGTAATGGTGTTGTTCGCGATCCAGTAGACAACCAGACCCGATGCAAAACCGCCCAGCATGAACATGAAAACCCACGGCATCCACGCAAAAATCATCTGCTGGGTGGGGTCGGTTGGTGCGGGGTTCAGCTTTTGCTGCAGGAACATTGAAATGCCCAACAGCAGCGGCAGGATACCGATGAAAACCAAGGCCAAGATGGTGCCGGGTTCAGGCGAAGCCCATGGCAGCAAACCGTAGAAGTTGAATATCGACGTGGGGTCGGGCGCGCTGAGATCCTGAAACGGGCCAAAGAAAGGCGCATGGCGCAATTCCAGCGTCACGAAGATCACTTTATAAAGCGAAAAGAAGATTGGAATCTGCATCACGATCGGCAAACATCCCGCAGCGGGGTTCACCTTTTCGCGCTTGTAGAGCTCCATCATGCCGGTCTGAAGTTTTTGGCGGTCATCGCCGGCGTCTTTCTTCAGCTTCTCCATCTGCGGCTGCAATTCCTTCATTTTCGCCATGGAGACATAGGATTTGTAAGCCAGCGGAAACAGCAATGCCTTGATCAGCAGGGTCAGGCCGATGATGGCGACACCCATGTTGCCGATCAGCAGGTTCAAATGGTGCAGGACCCAAAAGATCGGCTTGGTCAGGAAAAAGAACCATCCCCAGTCGATCGAGTCGATAAATTTATAGACCCCCTGCGCTTCGTAGGCGCGCAAGGTGTCCCATTCCTTGGCCCCTGCAAAAAGCTGTGTGGTGACTGAGGCAGTGGCCCCACCGGCGATCGTTTGGGTGGGCAAGACTACTTCAGTCTGGAATATATCCGTGCGCGGCAGGTATTTCACCGTCAAGCGGGACGCCAGCGCAGGATCCGGGATCAAGGTGGTCATGAAATAGTGACCGGTGAAGCCGATCCAACCGTTGGTAACGCCATCAATGCGCTCTGCGGGGACGCCGCCAACCGGATCCAGGTCGGGTATATTCTTCCACTTGGTTTCCATCAGTTCGCCATTGTTCATGGCGACCATGCCTTCGTGCAGAATAAAGAAGTTCTGCGCATCCGATGGGATTCCATGGCGGGCGATAATGCCATAAGGGGCCATGGAAACCGACGTTTCAGAAGTGTTCTGAACGGATTGTTCGATGCTGAACATATAGTTTTTGTCGACGGAAATCTTGCGCGCGAAAATCTGTCCGGCACCATTGTCCCAAGAAATCGTGACAGGGCTGCCGACTGACAAGGTTTCGCCTTCGGTCAGAGCCCACAATGTGTTGGGGCCTGGCACCTGCTCGGGGGCGATGCCAGCACCTGCGGCCCAGCCATATAAAGCGTAATACGCGTCATCGGTACCCGCAGGGGACAGAAGCGTCACGATGGGCGCATCTTTCTTGATAGTGGTGCGGTAATCCTTGAGCATCAGATCGTCGACGCGCCCCCCCAGCAACGAGATGGACCCGGTCAGACGCCCGGTTTCGACAGGGACGCGCGGAGCCTGCTCCAAAGCCTGGGCGCGGCTTTCAGCGGTGTTGGCCATTGTTTCCGGCGCGGTGGTGCCCGAGGGCAATGCGACGTCCGGGGTCGTCAAGCCACCGGGGGCTGCAATGGGGGCAGATGTGGTCGTCCCGTCGACAGGTGCGGTTGTTTCGGGCGGTGGAAATAAGATGAACCATCCAAGTATCACCAGGAAACTCAGGGCGGTCGCAATAATGAGATTCTTGTTCTGATCGTCCATTGGGCCGTCACCTGATGTCTGTAATATCAGCGTGGGTTCAACAGAGTGCAGCACCAAAGGTCAAGCAGATTCGGGCCGACCTGCGGGGTAATGCCGGATCGTGAACCCTGCGCCCTAAGGTTTGCCATCCATAATCCGCGGTACGTCTTGCAGTTTTGCGCAGTGGCTTTCGATCCAGCCCAAAGTCTGGTCTAACGGCATCGGGCGCGCGATGCCGTACCCCTGCACATGCTCGCAGCCCAACTGTGCCAGAATGACATGCTCGCCGACGCTTTCCACCCCCTCTGCCAAGGTCTCGACGCCAAGGCGCTCTGCCATGGTTAGGATCGCGCTGATCATTCGTTGCTGTTCCGGGTCACGATCGGCTTTCATCACAAAGGAACGGTCGATCTTGATCCTATTGACGGCAAAGCGGCGGATCGATGCGATAGAGGCATGGCCCGTCCCGAAATCATCCAGATCAATACGGCACCCAAGCTTGCCCAAGGCGTTGATGTTGCGGGTAATCATGTCATCAGGTGCGCTGGCGACCACTGTTTCAAGCACTTCGATGGCCAATCGGTCGGCTGTCAGGTCGAAGCGGTCCAATTCCCAACTGATCTTCTCGATCAGGCGCGGATTGCTAAGTTCCGATCCGGCAAAATTGACACCGATCTGGGGTACCCTGACTCCGGCGCTGTCCCAGGCTTTCATCGCGCTTAACGAATGGTACATCATCACCTCGGCCAGACGCTCCAGCAGCTCTGCCTGTTCGATTGCGGGCAGAAAGTCGGTAGGCGTCAGGATTCCACGAGTCGGGTGATGCCATCGCGCCAGCGCCTCGAACCCGCTGATTTCACCGGTATCCGTAGATATTTGCGGCTGATACCACGGCGTGATCTGACCGTTCTCAAGCGCTTGGGTAATTTCGTCAATCAAGGCATTGGATGACGCAGTGCGCGGCCGCATGCATTCTGAATACGCCCTGATTGCAGACGGCCCCCGGCGCAACGCATCGTCAAGGGCGGTGAACGCAGCCTGTCGCCAGGCGGTGCCGGATTTTTCCGGTGACCGGGATTGCTGGCAGAAACCTACGCAGGCAGAGACGTAGATGACCGTGCCATCTACAGAAATCGGTTCTTCAATAGCGCGTTGCAGACGTCCGGCCATCTGGATGCAAAGTTCAAGATCAAGGTGGCGCACCAGGTCAAGACTAACGGCAAACCTGGCATCTGAAAAAACCCCGACGCAGTCCTTGTCCCGCAGTGCGGCAATCAATCGTTCGCCGGTGCGCGCGATCACCTGATCCGCGGCGGTCTGGCCGTATCGATCAAACAGATCGTTGAATTCTTCTATCGCAAAGGTGAAAGTGGCGGATTTCCAGCCAAGTTCCTCTGTCCTTTGGTAAATCTGATCGGTGATATCCTCGAAAGCGCTGCTTTGGACCAAGCCGGTAATCGCCT
>JBFGFW010000025.1:0-11732 GCA_041579395.1 Sulfitobacter sp. | reverse complement strand
CCGTGTTGTTTCGATCCTGAGAATGCCGATGCGCGGTGTCTCAGGGAATTTGATTGCGAGTATGGTAAACGTGATCAACAAGCCGGCAATCACCAAAAAGAAGATTGCGGTGGGTGTGGTCCAAGCCATCCAAGCCATTGATGATCCTCCCTATACCCGGCCAAGGGCAAAGCCCTTGGCGATGTAGTTGCGCACGAAATAAATGACCAAGGCACCCGGCACGATGGTCAGTACACCCGCCGCCGCCAGTACACCCCAGTCGATCCCAGCCGCGCCTTGCGTCCGCGTCATGATGGCCGCAATCGGCTTTGCATCCACGGTGGTCAGCGTGCGGCTAAGCAGCAGTTCCACCCAAGAGAACATGAAGCAGAAGAATGCGGCCACGCCGATCCCGCTGGCGATGAGCGGCGTGAAGATCTTGATGAAAAAGCGCGGAAACGAATAGCCGTCCAGATAGGCGGTTTCGTCGATCTCTTTGGGGACACCGCGCATGAACCCTTCGAGGATCCAGACTGCCAACGGCACATTGAAAAGGCAGTGCGCCAAGGCCACCGCGATATGCGTGTCAAACAAACCGATGCTTGAATAAAGCTGAAAGAACGGCAGCGCGAACACGGCGGGTGGGGCCATGCGGTTTGTGAGAAGCCAGAAGAAAAGATGCTTATCACCCATGAACGAATAGCGGCTGAAAGCATAGGCGGCAGGCAACGCCACAGCCAGGCTGATGACAGTATTCATCACCACGTAGATCAACGAGTTGACATAGCCGATGTACCAGCTTTCGTCTGTCAGGATCTTTACATAGTTGGCGAGCGTCAGATCACGCGGCCAAAGCGAGAAGGTTCCAAGGATCTCGGTATTGGTCTTCAGGCTCATGTTGAGCAGCCAGTAAATTGGCAGCAGCAAGAACAACAGATACAGCCCCATCACCACAGCAGAGCCGTTAAGCCTGGGCTTTCTGCGCCGTGCGGTAGCCACCTTGCTTTTAGTGACCTGCCCGGGGATTGATGCTGCGCCCGGCGCTTGGATGCTGGTTTCAGACATTATACCCCGTCCCTTTTATCAAGGTTGGTCATCACCGTGTAAAACACCCACGAGATCAACAGGATCACAAGGAAATACATTATCGAGAACGCGGCCGCCGGGCCAAGGTCGAATTGTCCCAAGGCCATCTTCACAAGGTCTATCGACAGGAACGTCGTCGCATTGCCCGGCCCCCCGCCAGTGACCACAAACGGTTCGGTGTAGATCATGAAACTGTCCATGAAGCGCAGCAGGATAGCGATCATCAGCACGCCGGCCATCTTGGGTAATTCGATATAGCGGAAAACGGCCCAACGGCTTGCCTGATCAATCTTGGCGGCCTGGTAATAGGCGTCTGGGATCGATTGCAGCCCTGCATATGCGAGCAATGCGACAAGCGACGTCCAGTGCCACACATCCATTACGATAACCGTGACCCAAGCGGCCACCAAATCCTGGGTGTAGTTGTAAGAGATGCCAAGCTTATCAAGGGTATAGCCCAACAACCCAATATCGACCCGGCCGAAGATTTGCCAGATGGTCCCCACCACGTTCCACGGGATCAGAAGCGGCAGCGACATCAAAACCAAACAAAAGGACGCCCAGAACCCTTTCTTGGGCATGTTCAGCGCAACGAAGATGCCCAATGGCACTTCGATCGCAAGGATGATGGCCGAGAATGTCAATTGCCGCCAAAGCGCGTCCCACATCCGTTCAGATGCCAACATCTGCTCGAACCACTCAAGACCCGCCCAGAAGAAGCGGTTGTTCCCAAATGTGTCCTGCACCGAGTAATTGACCACGGTCATCAGCGGAATCACCGCCGAAAACGCCACCAGCAGAAGGACGGGCAGCACAAGAAACCATGCTTTTTGGTTGACGGTCTTGTTCATCTGACGGTCTCTCCTTCGGGTGCGATCCGCCAGTCATTGACATAGACGTTGATGCCTTCGCGATCAAAGGTGATACGTTGCGCACCTTCTGGAATTGCTTCGTCTTCGCCGGCGATGGCGCTGACATCATGGCCGTCGACATCAAGGCGGATGATCTTGTGGCGACCGACATCTTCAACCCGCTTGATCTTGGCGGGAATGCCTGTCTTGTCAGCCGTTAACTTTACGAATTCTGGGCGCACGCCAATTTGGATCTTGCCGCTTCGTGGTGCATAGCCGCCGTCAAGATTCACTGTCGTACCGGCGATGCGCGCGGTCGTCCCGTCAATTTCCGCATCAAACAGGTTCATGCCCGGCGAACCGATGAAGTATCCGACAAATGTATGTGCAGGACGCTCGAACATTTCCTGGGGCGTGCCGATCTGAACCACCCGCCCATCATACATGACCACCACCTTGTCGGCAAAGGTCAGCGCTTCGGTCTGGTCGTGGGTCACGTAAATCATCGTGTGACCAAATTCGTGGTGCAGCGACTTCAGCTGTGTTCGCAGTTCCCACTTCATGTGGGGGTCAATGACCGTCAGCGGTTCGTCGAACAACAAGGCGTTCACATCCTCGCGGACCATGCCCCGTCCCAGTGAAATCTTCTGCTTGGCGTCAGCCGTCAGGCCGCGTGCCTTGCGGTTCAACACATCCTCAAGACCGATCATCTTGGCAATCTGATTGACGCGGCCTGCGATGTAGTCCGGACTTGCAGACCGGTTGCGCAAAGGAAACGCCAGATTGTCCCGAACTGTCATCGTGTCATACACAACCGGAAATTGAAAAACCTGTGCGATGTTACGCTCGGCTGTCGGGGCATTCGTGACATCCTTGCCGTCGAACAGGATGCGGCCTTGGCTGGGGTGCAAAAGCCCCGAAATGATGTTCAGTAGGGTCGACTTGCCGCAGCCTGATGCACCCAGCAACGCATAGGCCTCGCCGTCCATCCAATCGTGGTTCAATTCCTTCAGGGCAAAGTCGTCCTCGGAGGTCGGATTGGGCGCGTAGCAATGCGCCAGGTTATCCAAAGTGATTTTGGCCATTATGCCGCCTCTGAATAGGGTGCTGTCGACACAAGTTCACCGTTCTGCCCAAAGAGGTAGACGTGCGCCGGATCGAGGAACACCTCTAGCGGCTGTCCGGGGGTCAAACTTTGCACGCCGTGGACAAGCCCGACCCACCGCTGGCCGTGGTATTTGAGGTGCACAAAAGTTTCCGAACCTGTGATCTCTGTCACACCGAGTGTCGTGGCGAACGTCATTGCGCCCGCATTCCTTGGGCTCAACTCCAGGTGGTTGGGGCGGAAGCCTGCAGTGTAGGTGCCGTTGGGTTGCCCTTCCAACCCCGCAGGAGTGGGTACCGACTGACCATCCCCGAATGACATCCGAGGGCCGTCCTTCGACACTGACAAAAAGTTCATCGGCGGGTCCGAGAAAACCCGCGCGGTTGTCGCGTTGACGGGACGGCGATACACATCGGGCGTGCGGCCGAACTGCGTCACCCGACCTTCCCAAAGGGCTGCCGTGTTACCACCCAGCATGAGCGCTTCTTCGGGTTCTGTTGTCGCGTAGACAAAAATCGACCCGGATCGTTCGAATATCTTGGGAATTTCGGTCCGCAATTCCTCACGCAGTTTATAGTCAAGATTAGCCAAAGGTTCATCCAACAGAACGAGGCCTGCGTTTTTGACCAATGCACGCGCCAATGCGCACCGTTGCTGCTGGCCTCCTGAAAGTTCCAGCGGCTTGCGGTCCAGCATCGGCGTCAGTTTCATCAGGTCGGCAGTTTCATGTACGGCGGCGTCGATCTCGGAACGGGACTTGCCCATAAGACGAAGCGGAGAGGCGATGTTGTCGAAAACAGTCATCGACGGATAGTTGATGAATTGCTGGTAAACCATCGCGACATTGCGGTCTTGCACCCGCTGACCGGTCACATCTTTTCCATCCCAGAACACCGCGCCCTTGCTGGGTGCATCCAGCCCTGCCATCAGCCGCATAAGTGTTGTTTTTCCCGATAACGTAGGACCAAGAAGAACATTCATCGTGCCCTTTTCCAACTCAAGATCAGTTGGATTGATGTGGGTTTGGCTGCCAACGATCTTTGACACGCCCTTCAGGACCAATGTCATGCCTGTTCCCCCCTAAATGGCAAATCAGATGTATTCGCGGGATGGTGGTACGCGTGCATCCAGCTTTCAAGCGCTTCAATCTCGTCACTGGTCAGTCGCAACCCCAGCTTATTGCGCCGCCACACAACGTCTTCGGCGGTGCGTGCGTATTCGCGACTGACAAGCCATACCACTTCACTCTCGGTCAGAGTCGCGCCAAAGTCGACACCCAGATCGGCTTTGGTTTCGGCTTGGCCCAGAACATCCCAGCCTAGAGTACCATAAGCCCGCACAAGACGGCGTGCCCAAAACGGGCTGAGAAAGGGATAGTCCCGCGAAAGGCGGTCGATCAGGTCGTCGACCCCGTCCACTGGAAAATCGCCCCCTGGCAGCGCCACGCCTGCGGTCCAATGCCCCGGTGTTCCGGGGAAATAAGGTGCGATCTTGTCCATCGCATCCTCTGCCAGTTTGCGATAGGTGGTGATTTTGCCGCCAAAGACATTCAGGATCGGCGCGCCGTCGGCTGAATCCACTTTAAGTGTGTAATCCCGTGTCGCCGCCGTCGCGCTGCTCGCGCCGTCGTCATAAAGCGGACGAACGCCCGAATAGGTCCAAACGATATCGTCAAGTCCGATATCATGTTTGAAATACGTGTTGGCGAAATCGACCAGATACTGCTGCTCGGCCACAGTGCACTTGGGTGCGATATACGGATCTTTGTGTTCTTCGTCTGTGGTGCCGATCAGAGTGAAGTCTGTCTCGTAGGGGATTGCAAAGATGATCCGCCCGTCCGCGCCCTGGAAGAAATAGCATTTGTCGTGCGCATAAAGCCGTTTGGTCACGATATGGCTGCCCCGCACCAACCGCACACCTTCGTTCGACCTGATCTTCGTCCTGTTGTGGATGATGTCGCCGACCCATGGACCACCTGCATTCACCAGCATCCGCGCCTTGATGGTACGCACATCGTTCGTCTCGGTATCCCTCAGCGTGATGTCCCAGGTATCTCCGGAACGCAGCGCCTTTTCGACTTTGGTGCGCACCATGATGTGTGCCCCTCGGTCTTCGGCATCCCGTGCGTTCAGCACAACCAAACGCGAGTCTTCGATCCAGCAATCGGAATACTCGTACGCTTTTTGGAATCGGTCTTTGAGCGGTTCGCCTTCCACCGTGCCGCGCAGGTCAAGGGTCTTTGTGGCCGGCAACAGCTTTCGCCCGCCTAGCTGATCATAGAGAAACAGACCAAACCGGATCATCGATGCCGGGCGACGCCCTTTCAGCCACGGCATGAACACGTTCAAGAGCCTAGAAACGGGCGTGTCCGCTTCAAACCGCATATCTGGACTCAAGGGCAAGACGAACCGCATCGGCCAACTGATATGGGGCATTGCGCTGAGCAGCACCTCGCGCTCGCGCAATGCATGGCGCACCAGATTGATTTCAAAGTATTCCAGGTACCTCAGGCCGCCGTGAAACAGCTTTGTAGAAGCCGAAGACGTCGCCGAAGCCAGGTCGTTCATCTCGGCTAGCGCCACGCTCAGCCCCCGCCCGGCCGCATCGCGTGCAATGCCGCATCCATTTATACCGCCGCCGACGATAAAAAGGTCAAATACATCCGGGGTTGCGGAATCATCAGACAAAATGACCCTCCCCCGTCACCTGTTTGAACCACGCTAATGGGTAGGCCAGGTAATCCAATCGCGCAAGAATTATCTTCATTTATTTTCGTTATTAAGAGAAATGTTCGAAATAGCCGAAACTCATGCCATTATTTTTGAAAAAATGAGTGAATTCCTGGAATAAGGTCAGAAACGAACATTTTCACTTGCCCGGACCCCATGACCGGCGCTACGTAAGGACCGGGAGATCACCATGTCACAAACGTTCCGCCACCCAGAGATCTTGGAAACTGCACGCCGGCAGGGAAAGGTCACCGTCGAAGGGCTTGCGACACAGTTTGGCGTCACCCAGCAGACCATCCGACGGGACCTCACGGAACTTGCCACATCAGGCTCACTGGAGCGGGTGCATGGTGGGGCAATATTGCCATCGGGTACGACCAACATTCTTTACGAGGAACGGCGCACGCTGAACCAGTCTGCCAAAGCAGTTATCGCGCGCGCCTGCGCTGCGCATATTCCTGACGGCAGCTCCGTTTTCCTCAACATTGGAACAAGCACGGAAGCGGTGGCACGGGAATTGTTGCATCATGGCGACCTCATGGTGGTCACAAACAACATAAATGTTGCCAACATCCTTGCGGCCAACCGTGATTGTCAGATCATCTTGACCGGTGGAACGCTTCGCAGGCTGGACGGCGGTCTGGTTGGCGCTTTGACGATGTCAACGATCCGCCAGTTCAAGTTTGATTTTGCGGTTATCGGCTGCTCTGCGATCGATCCTGACGGCGACCTGCTGGACTTCGACATTCACGAGGTTGGCGTCAGCCAGACGATTATCGCTCAAGCGCGCAAGACATTCTTGGTTGCCGACCACTCCAAATTCAGGCGAAACGCCCCTGCCCGTATCAGCACTCTTTCAGAAATCGACAGCTTCTTCACCGACGCCGTCTTAACCTCCAAGCTGGCTGACGAATGCCAGAATTGGCAAACGAAAGTCTTTGTCGCAGATCAGACGACTTAAGCCCGGCCAAAGATAGTGCGTCACGCTGTTAATCTTCGGCAACTTCGTCCAGATGCAAGTGCCGGTTCGAAGTTGCGCGCACTTAATTGACCCACTTCTCGCTGATTCCTGCGGCACACATCGGGCCAAATCTGTTTGACCAAAACCAAACGGTCTTAAGGCTGGCGTCCATGCCAAGTTCGTTGAGAATATCCCCACCATGGCGAAATGGGCTGCGTTAATATCTACCTGCGACGCTCATTGCTCGCCCTGCCCGCCACTAAAGTCCCTTCTCTGAGGGTGGCATTCAAACTGCTCCACGCTTTCTTATCCTAGACGAATTTGACTCATTTGCGCATCGGACCACTGCCAGTCGTTCAAGCGGATAGAACATTGGGGTGGTCAACGGGTTATGCGAACGGCATTTCAATCTTGGCCAGTCACCCGGCGTCGTCGTATTCGGCGCGGAAGAATACCCGGAAATGCTGGTCGCAGCGGTCATCCGGCCCGGGCGTTTCGACTTTCGTCTTTATATGGGAAATCCGGATCGGGCGGCCGTTATCCGGATGCTGCGACACGCGCTGCGTCAGGAAGGCCAAACGATGAATTCCACGCCAGACCGCCGATCAACTGCTCGGATATTCAGGAGCAAAAGTAACCGCATTGGTCGTCAAAGCTTAGGGATGGCGAGAGCCGAGAGTACGACACTGAGAAAATAACACCTCACCGCAGTGGCAAGGCACATCTCGGACAAACCCGACTCTGTACTAGTTTTGATTCCCGATGGACCGAAACCCTGACGACACACAGATCTACTGCACCGCCGACATACCTTACCCTCAGTATAACCCATCAATTTCCAACGGTAGTTTCCTGACCTTTTCCTGTTTCAGCAGACTACGAGGTTGGGGCGCGATTTCAGCGTTCTGCGCGCGGCGATAGCGGGTTGCAGCCGCTTTTTCCAGGTCTGCGCGCGTCAGCATGATCGTTGGGCGCAGGAACACGAACAGCGTTCGCTTGTTGCGGCTGTCGTTGCGGCTTTTGAAAAGATGGCCCAATACTGGCACGTCCCCCAAAAGCGGGACCTTCTGATTACTTTGCAGCCTGTCGTCGGTGATCAAGCCACCCAACACCACGGTTCCGCCGTTTTCAGCCAGCACGGTCGTATTGATGACCCGTCGGTTGGTCACAAGGTCAGCAGCACCTGTCACGGCCTGGTTCGTCAAGGAAGATACCTCTTGCTCGATCTCAAGTTGCACGACGCCGCCGGCGGTGATGCGCGGTTTGACGACCATCGTGATGCCGACATCCTCGCGTTCGATCACTTCGGCGACGTTGCCGCCGTCCGTCGTCAGACGCCCCGTCCGAAACGGTACGTTCTGACCGACAACGATGGTGGCCGACTGGTTGTCCATTGTGGTCACTGAAGGCGTGGACAGCAGATTGGCGCTTGTCGAACTGCTGAGCGCCTGAATAAGCGCGCCAAAATTGTCAGAGGCTAGTCCAACCGACAGACCCGTGGACAATGCAGCGGCGTTGCCCTGACCCAAGGCCACCAGAATGTTCTGCAGGGCACCCCCGCCATTGCCAAAGGATGTTGCGGCAATGGTGCCGGCAGGGACCCCTTCGCCGATACCAAGCTGCACACCCAGACGCTCGGCCATTTCGCCGGAAACTTCGACGATAGCAGCTTCGATCATGACTTGCGGACGCCTGACATCAAGCGCTTTGATCAGATGTGCCACCTCTGCGAGTTGTCTTTGCGTGCCGCGAACAATCACGGAATTCGTTTCAATGGACGCCTGGACTGACACCGGCGATATCGGTGCCGCTTCCGGACCTACGGGAAAAACCTGCGATTCAGGATCTACGGCGTCAGCGCCAATGCTGGCGGCAACCGGGTTGGTCAGATCGGTTGACCCCGTCAGCGTGTTGCGCACAAGATCTGCGACGATGGTCGCTTCGCCAAACTGCAACCGATAGATCGAGGTGCTGACAGTCTCGCTTTGGGCGATACGTGGTGCCGTGTCCATCGCGCGGGCAAGGCTTCGAATTTGCGAAATGTCGCGTTCGCTACCACGCACCAGCAATACGTTTGAACTGGCATCGACGGACAATCGCGCCCCGGTTCCGGCTGGTCCAAGCACCTGCGCAATCGCGGCTGCGACGGTACCCGCTTCGGCATAGACAAAGCGGATCACCTCAGCCTCCATCGCGGCTTCGCCATCGAAAGTGGTGGCAATGGTGACGATGCGGTTCACGTTGTCCAGCGTGTCGGTGATAACAATGGCGTTGGGATCTTCGATTGCTTCGATATAGCCCGCTTCGTCAATCAGTGGCCGCAGCACGCGCACCGCCTCGGCCGAGGGCAACCGATTCAGGCGCAAAAGGCGGGTCACCACGTCCTGACTGCCGGGTTCAAGTATTTTCTGCGGGCTGCCCTTGGTACGGGCGTCAAGTTCGGGGACGATCTGCCAGACGGCACCGGTTTCGACGGCTGCAAAACCGCGCACACGTAAAATCGATTGAAAAAGAGCCCAGACACCTTCCTGGTCAAGCGGCTGTTGGGACACAACCGTGACGTCACCGATCAGGTTCGGATCCAAAACAAGCGTCCGTCCTGTGACCTCAGACACCTGTTCGGCCAAAAGACTGATGTCCGCACCACGCAGGTTAATGACAAAGGTTTCCTGTGATTGCGCCATCTGGGGGCGGATCAAAACCAGCGCAATCATCAAGACCGACGCGAGGGCGATGTAACGCATTGATATCATTGCAACGGGAATGACAAAACGAAAGTCTTGTCACCTCTGACCACTTCCAGACGGGCCACCCCAGAGGCTGCCACATCATCAAAAAACTTTCGATCTTGCTCTACGTTACCCACAGACTGCCCATTTACTCTTGCAACACGGTCGCCAGCCTTGAGGCCAGCCAACTTCACACCCGGATCGTGATTTTCGTCCACCATATAGCCTTTTTCGGTTGCAAGCAGGCCAATCTCACTCAGCACCTGATTGGGATTTCGAATGATGCGCTCTCGCCACATGCCAATATAGTCCTGGGTGGTCTGCGGCGGCGGGGGATCTTTGATTTCGATAGATCCGGCCCCTACCCCAAGTGCAGCGCGCAAGCGGTCAAGATTGCCCAGGGGGGCGGATGTGTCGGGCAACGGCTCGGCCGCCAGATCGGTCAATTCGACATTTGGAAAGCCCAGGATTTGTCGTGCGCCATTTACATCCAGAACGACATGTCGATCCTCAATCTCAAGCAAGGTTGCCTTGTTCCCGATAGAATCTCCCATCCCATAACGCAAAGTGGTCCCGTCCATTGCGATCAATGCAAACGACAAAGCGGGATCCGATTGCAGCAGAATGCCGCGGAGCGCCAGGTCAAGCGTCGTTGCGGTGGGGGATTGGGTGGCCGATGCAACTGTCGCAACGCTGCCGAACGGGGCCAATTGGATGGCGGGGGTCATGTCAACCGGCTCTGGCACACGGGCGGGCGATGCCGCTGCAATCGTCACATCTGCGGGCAACGCCGCCGTTTCGCCGGCAGCGTGCCAAAACAAACGCCCAGCAGAAATCGCCAACGATGCGGTGACCACGACCGCCAACGCGGGCACGACAAGTCGCTGGATTCGCCTCATTGTGCCACTCTCAGGCTGTTGCTGGCAGTATCGACGAACCCCGTCAGTCTAAATAGTACCCGGCTGTCAGGCGAAAGGGTCACGGCGACATCGACCCGTTCAAGATCGGGGTCGCCCGTGTCCTGCCGCGCCACATCGACACCCCACATCTGACCCAGCATGGGCATGAGCGCAGGTTGGTCCAGACCGATACGCAAGGCGGTGAGCCGGTTGTCAGCGGCCCAGCGGGCAACAGTGCGCGCCTCTACCTCAGATATCCGCGCCACGTGGGTTTGCGTGGCCGTCAGCAGCGACACCGCCCCCACGGCAAGAACCGCAAGGGCGACCAAAACCTCAAGCAGGGTAAAGCCTGCATCGCTGTGCTGTGGCGTCGGGATCATGACCCGATGCCTGCCGGATTGCGCAGCGACATTGCCGACACACCATCAAATTCGATCCGCCACGCATGTTGGGAATTGGTCAGGTCAATCCTCAGTGACGCTAGCTGATTTGTATCGGGATCCGACACCGTGGGCAGCATATCGGGACGGATCAGATACTGCCCGCGTTGCCGGCCAAACACGGAAAGCTGAACAGCGACGTCCAACTCATGCGCAAGGGCAAGTATGCCGTCCGAATGTTCCGTCCATGCACCATCTTTCAGGCTGACAAACCCATAGCTTTTTCCATCCCAAACGAATCCGGCGGGACGTCCGTCCAGCAAGGCGATGCTGGCGGCGCGTTCAAGGCGCGTCGACAACACGGTGGCTTCGCGTTCCAGAACGTCGGCATTGCGCGATCCGCCCGATACACTGAGCTCCAGAACCGACGCCATCACACCAATGATTGCAAGAACGACAAGTATTTCTACCAGCGTCATGCCCCCGTCCGTGTAACGCGCTTTCTTCATCCGCTGGTCAGCGCAGTCGTGTTGGCTATGTCCGCGTCGACCCCAGTGCCGCCAACAGCCCCGTCCGCGCCTAACGAAATCAGGTCGTAATTTGCCGTGTCACCGGGGGACCGGTACAAATAAGGATTGCCCCACGGATCGGTCGGATCTTCGGGCAGGTATCCGCCCTGTACCCAGTTGGACGGCTCGGGCGATGTGGTCGGGCGGCGCACCAGTGCCTCAAGTCCTTGGGACGTGGTCGGATAGGTTCGGTTATCCAGCCGGTAGAGTTCAAGGGCGCTGGCAATGGCGCGAATATCGGTCTTTGCGACAGCAACGCGCGCTTCGTTCGGGCGCCCGATCACGTTTGGCACGATCATCGCGGCAACCAATGCAATAATCACCAAGACAACCATCATTTCGATAAGGGTGACACCAGCATCGCCGCTTCGCGAAAGATCGTCCTTGCGGGGCGGCTTTTGCCCAATATGATGAAGTTTTGTCACGTCTGAAGAACCCTTTCTG
>JBFGFW010000024.1:0-11932 GCA_041579395.1 Sulfitobacter sp. | reverse complement strand
CAATATCAGACCGACTCATCGGCAAGTTCACCGTGCGGTAGTTGCCCAGGTTCTTGCCGACGCGCTGTTCAAGAACGCAAAGGAACGATGTCAGCTTTTCGATGGCCGATTTACGTCCCAGCATCATGAAGTGATCCTGCATCGCGCTGATTTCACGAAAAGCAGCCTTCAGCAGGGCAACATGCAGCTTTGGGTCTCCTTCGCCGCGTTCCAGGGCCTGCCGCCGGTAGGGCTGCAAGCGCACGTCTGTCAACGCCTGACAATCGGTTTGATGGGTATTTGTCGACGGAAACCCGACAACATCACCGGGATATCCAAAAGCGATGACCTGACGACGGCCATCCGCCAGCAGGCGTGTCAATCTTACAACACCGCTGGTCACCTGATAAAGCCAATCCACATCGTCCCCCTCATAATACAGATACGCGCCGGTTTTCAGGCGCGTTTCGGCGGTGTGGGAGGGGTTCGCCGCTAACGGGGCACACTCGAATCCAACTGCGTGGTCACTGGGGATCGTGACATACATGGGGGTAAACCTCCTGAGTGATAAGAAGCCACCTTGATTAGTGCATGTATCATGGATTACTCTACCGATGCGGGTTTTTGTATCATTTTGTATCAGGAAAAGACTTGTACCCCCATCTACCGATATTGAAATTTGCGTTGTCTCTGTCCTGCAGACGTACGAAGAGGTCTTATGACGGACCATACAGTTCTTATTGTCGATGATGATCTGAAGATCAGAAGCCTTCTTCGGCAAGTGCTGGAAGTAGAGGGGTTTGTGGTGCACGAGGCCGAAACAGCCGATGGCGTCATCAAGATCCTGCAATCGGGGCCGGTCGATCTGATCACTCTGGACATTCATCTGGGGTCGGAGAACGGCGTTGATCTCGCGCGGCGGATCAGGCGCAAGTCGCAGGTGCCGATCATCATGCTGACCGGCAAGGACGACGTGATCGACCGCGTTGTCGGGCTGGAGGTCGGCGCGGATGATTACATCACCAAACCGTTCCATGTACGCGAGGTGATCGCACGGATCAGAACCGTCTTGCGCCGCTCTGAGCGGGCGCGGACGGCGCAAACTGATGGCGATGCGCCGATAAAGGAGTTGATCCAAAGTTCTGAAAGTCTTCAATTTTCGTTCGACGAATTGATGGCCATTCCCGACCAGATGACGTTGTTTGACAGGGACGGGGAAGAGCTTGGGTTGACCAGCGGTGACTTCAAGCTGCTGAATGTGTTCTTGAACAGGCCCAAGCGCGTGTTGTCGCGCGACCAGTTGATGGACTTGATGGGCGGCATCGAATGGAGCCCGCTGGACCGTGCCATCGACAATCAGATTGCCCGGCTGCGCAAGAAAATTGAACGCGATCCGTCCGACCCCAAGTTGATCAAGACAGTGCGTGGCGTCGGGTATAGTTTTGCCTGCGATGTCCAGATCGCTTTGGCATCGAAGTCGACATCAAAAAGTGCGTGAAGGCGAAACCGGTTAGTCCGGCAAGGTTACCCCGAATGGGTCGCCTGCGATCAGGGCATCCACGCATAAGGTCAGGAAAGGCGGGCTATCCGTTATCATCGCGACATGCGGTCACGGGTGCAGATTCTTCGCGCGTTTCTTCGGGTGCTTCTCTGGCCGCAGCGCAAGATCACCACGGGTCAGATATCGGGTCAGATCGGCCAGCGTGATCACGCCAAGCAACTGGTGATCCAAGACCACCATGAACTTGCGACGGCCCGTCCTGGAGATGACGCCCAGGAGTTCCGGTACCGGAAGTTCAGGCGGGATCAGCACGTCATCCGCAAGGTCGACAAACACGTCGCCGACCCGCGTATTGTCCCAGTTTTCACGGTCGATCCCCGATAGGACGGATTGGTCGATGTGCCCTAGAAGAACACGCCCTTCGAGCACGGGCACGAAACTGACGCCGTGGCGCAGCATGATCTGGTTGACCAAGGTCGACAGCGTCACTTCGGGGCCAATCGTGATCGGATTGCGCGTCATCAGTGCGCTGACAGGCTTGCCTTCAAACACCGTGCGCACCAATTGCGAGGTATAGCTGGAGCGCGCGGCGATCAGCAAAAAACCCCCGATCATCAGCTGCCACAGGCCGGCGACAAACGCCCCCCGGAACAACGCGAACACCCCTAGGGCCATCAGAGAATAGGCAAAAACCTTGCCGAACTGCGCTGCCGTCTGCGTCGCTGCCAGAGGATCGTCACTGCGGTGCCACAGATACGCACGAAGCACCCGCCCGCCATCCAACGGAAATGCCGGCACCAGATTGAACAGGGCCAGCACCAGATTAATCAACGCCAGATAAGACAGTACTTCGGCCAGCGGTGCCGCGGAAAACAACAGCCACACCGCCTGTGCAACGGCCCAGAAGCCAAATGCCAGACAGAACGACATGATCGGACCGGCGACTGCGATCCGAAATTCATCCCGTGCCGATGCAGGCTCTGACCCCAATTCAGCCAGACCGCCAAAGATGAAAAGGGTGATGCTTTTGATCGGGACGCCCAAGTGCCGCGCCACGACCGAATGGGCCAATTCATGCAGCAGCAAACATGCAAACAACCCCAACATCCCGATCAAGGCCATCGTCCAATAGGTTTCCTGTGACGCACCCGGCAACACCACCGGGAAATACTGTTGCGACAAGCTCCAGGTGACCAGCGAGGCGATGATCAACCAACTGGGATCGACTTTGATATCAAAGCCATAGATGGAAAAGAGTTTGACAGAGTTTGAAAACATGTTCCGCTCCGAAATCTCAGGCAGACTAGCGCGATCGGTGCCCGCTGCATTGATATTGCTCAAGTCCTATGATCAGGGGTGAAACAGCCCACCGACGGCATAGGCCAAAAAGGCTGCGACTCCGCCAATCAGCAACGTTTCGGTTCCCGAACGCCACCATTTGGCCAAGGACCAGCGGCTTTTCGCGGCCCCGATCAGAAAAAAGGTCAGCAACGTCGCAAAGATTGAAATGGTAAAGGCGTTGGGTATGTTGAAGATAAACGGGATCAGCGGCACCGCTCCGGCGATCAAGAACGCGCCAAAGGTCGCCAACGCCGCGCGCACTGGCGCGGGTTTGTCCCGCGATAGCCCGTATTCATCCGTCAGCATCAGGCCGATCCAATTCTCGCGGCTTTTCGCGATGTCATTCGTGGCCGCCTGCAGCACCTCACCCGACAGGCCACGCATCTGCAGGATCTGCCGCAACTCTTCCATTTCGCCCTTGGGATGCTGGTCGATGTGGCGCTCTTCTATCTGGATGATGCGTGCGCGGTCATCCAGTTCGGACTTGGTACCGGAATAATTGCTTGCCGCCATCGAAAATCCGTCCGCAATGATATTCGCCAGCCCAAGCGCCACTATGATGCCATGTGACAGCCCCGCGCCCTCGACCCCGGCCACGATGGCAAAGGTCGTAACCGCCCCGTCGATCCCGCCATAGATCATGTCCTTGAGATCGTTGTGGGGCTGTCCTGACGCCAGGCGTGCGGCGATTTCCCGGGGGCTGTGTCCATGTTCCTGTGTCATGGGTGAATCATCGTCGAAACGCACACTATTGTGATTGAGCCAAGTCAAAGAAGGACGCGCGGCGCTGCTATCCAGTGTTGTCCATATTATCAGAGATCTGACGAAGTTGACCTGTCTGCACTCCCAAGTCGACACTCTGAAACGTTTTTTTCACGTTTCATCGACACGGTGTTTCGATGACCAGCGGCCATACCCAACCCAAGTTCGGCACATTCCCGCCCGCCGGGCAACTTTGCGATCCTGCCCGATTGAGCGAGATCAAGTTTGAGCCTAGAATTTATAACTATGGTACCCCAGTAACATCTGTAACCGGAGATTTCGCCATGGTCGAGAAACCCCCAATGCAAAACCGAGAATCCACATCGTCCGCCGAGCCCATGAACGTCATGAAGCAATTTCAGGAAGCTGGATTTGGCAATATGATGGGCGTCAGCACCGTGTGGATGGAAGCCCTTGGCACCATGAGCGCCGAAGTGGTCAGTTTCGTGGCCGAGCGCATCAAGGAAGACATAAAGACCCAGCATGAAATCATGCACTGCAAGAACCCTAAGGAACTTCAGCACATTCAGGCCCAATTTCTGCAAAAGGCAATCGATCAGTACAAGGCCGAGACCGGCAAACTGGTGGAAATGAGCAACGAAGCATTTGGCCTGAAAGAAGACAAAAGCTGACGCAAGTCCGCACCTCAGCGCCTTTGGCGACCGCAGCCGACATGTTGACCGCACCATCTGGTCGGTAAACTGACGCGTGTGGGTCAGGTGTAACTTCCTAAACGTATTGATCTAAATCAAGGTGACCACAGATGCCTGGCCTTAAACATGGGCGAATGGCAGGTGCGATTTATGGCGATGTCGCTTTCACGCCGGGCGACAATGCGCCGGGTCAGGGATTTGCGTCAACGAACGCCAAACCTGCAGCCCGTGCAGCACCCCCGTAACCGTCATTGAAAGGCAACAAAGATGACCCTGAATGTTGGAACCGCAGACCGGATATTTCGCGCGATTTTGGGCGTTATCCTGATTGTCGCACCGCTGATGAATATCCCGTCGATCTGGTCCAGCGCGCTGCTGTTCTATGGCAGCATCGTCGTTGGACTGGTCCTTGTCGGCACCGCAGCCTTTGGACTCTGCCCGATATACCGAGTGCTCGGAATTTCGACGAACAAGCCCTCAACACGCTGATCGTGCAGCGGCGAACCGTGGTCTTTGTCCCTTTCATCGGGTTTGCCAAGATCATATTTTTTTGGCATCGCGGCCCCAATGATGCGTTGGCCGAGTGATACACTTGCGTTTGGCTGTGACCGCGACCCATCGGCTGCTGACATTCGGTCTGTTCACCGCGTTTCTAGTCGAGGTCTTCAATTTCCCCAGCCGCGCACGTCGCCCTTGATCCGCGTCAATCAGCAATACCGTTTTTCTGTTATTTGTGATACCATTAGCTAACAAAGGACATCATATGCCCGACCTGACCCATTATGCACAAATTATCAACGCCCGTCTGGCGGAACTGGACGCGCGGGTGCACGAGCTGGATCAAGAGCTTGGCGAGCCCAAGTCGCCAGATATGAACGAGCAATCCATCGATCTTGAAGACGATGAGGTGCTCGAACGCCTTGGGACGGCGGCGCAGAATGAAATGGCGCTGCTGAATCTTGCCTTGGGCAGGATCGAAGATGGCAGCTATGGGATCTGCAAGAAATGCGGTGAGCCGATTTCAGAGGCGCGTTTGAACGCCGTTCCCTACGCGCCCCTGTGCAAAACCTGTGCGAACGGGAAGTAGCGCGAGCGTCACGGGAATTGCCCAACGGTATCTTTTCTGTTTGCGGCTGCACGCTTCGTCTGCGTGAAATGGCGAACTCTCTGGCCTTGGCCGCCTGTGCTTTGACGACTCATCAAAAAGACCAATCTTGTCCAACTAAGCAACGGTATCAGCGATCGACATTTCGCTGTCCGCAGCACGGCGTCGATCGCCGCGTTGCTCAGATGTGATGTGGCACCCCCTCCGATACTGAGGCCTGAACGGTATTGATCCGCGTCAAAGATGCAATTTGCGCGCTGTCTATAGTTGTCCAAAACGTGTAGGATTACGGCCAAGGGAAAGATAAATCATGACGTTAGACGATGTTCTTGTATCAGCGGGGATCAGCTTGAGTCTGCTGCGCAAGACCTGTCCAGGCGTCAGGCAAACTGGCCGCACCGAATGATCAAACCAGAAGCCCTTGCGCAAAAATCCGTCAGCCTATCGGTATCCGAGGGCAAGCTGGTACTTGCTGGGCATCTGTTGATCGACACCTTGATGCAGTTGAAAAACGGCACCAACGCCACCATTCCAAGGGACGTGTCCAGCATCGATATCGCCGCCTTGTCACAGATGGATACGGCGGGCGCATGGTATCTGGTAGATCAGCGACAGCGGGCGGAACGGCAGGGAGTTGCACTGACGATCACCGGCGCGACACCCGCACAGGCCCAGCTTATGCAAACGGTCGAGCAGAACATGCCCCCCGATGACGTGCCGATCATGCGGCCACCAACCATGGCCGACCGGCTTGAGGCCTTTGGGCGCAAAGTGACGCGCGGCCTTAAGATGACGGTCGAGCTGACTTCGTTTCTGGGTCAGGTGGTGGCGACCCTGGCGGGGATCGTCATTCACCCGCGCCGCCTGCGTCTGACATCGGTGGTGCATCATTGTCAGGAAATCGGGGTCAGTGCGGTCCCCATCGTCTCTCTCATGGCGTTTCTGATCGGTGTGGTACTTGCCTTTCAGGGATCGGCCCAGTTGCGTCAGTTCGGTGCCGAGGTGTTCGTCGTCGATCTTATCGCCATTTCGATCCTGCGCGAACTTGGCATTCTTCTCACGGCGATCATCGTGGCGGGGCGATCGGGGTCGGCCTTTACCGCCGCAATCGGGTCGATGAAAATGCGCGAAGAGATCGACGCGATGCGCACCCTCGGCCTTGATCCGGTGACAATTCTGGTGGTGCCGCGCGTGCTGGCGTTGATATTGATGTTGCCCGCGTTGGGCTTGATCGCCGACATGTCCGGATTGATCGGGGGCGCGCTGATGTCGTGGATCGAACTGGGGGTTTCGCCAGGCGTGTTTCAGACCCGGCTGGTGAACAACACCGACGTCTGGCACTTTGGCGTGGGGATGATCAAGGCACCGTTCTTTGCGCTGATCATCGGCATCATCGGATGCTATGAAGGGATGAACGTGGGAGGCGACGCGGAATCGCTGGGGCGTCTGACCTCGGCATCGGTGGTTCTGTCGATCTTCATGGTCATCGTGGTCGACGCGATGTTTTCGATCTTTTTTGCGGTGGTGGGGGTGTGATGGAAACGCCGGGCGATCCCATCATCCGGGTGCGCGGGCTGGTGACACGCTTTGGCACGCACACCGTGCATGACGGTCTGGACCTTGACGTGCAGCGCGGCGAAATCATCGGTGTTGTCGGCGGATCGGGGACCGGCAAGTCGGTGCTGTTGCGCGCCATCGTGGGGTTGCTGGTACCAAACGCGGGCCAGATCGAGGTTTTCGGCGAAAGCGTGCGTGCCACATCGGACGCGCAGTTTAGGGCGTTGCGCCGACGGTGGGGCGTGATGTTTCAGGACGGGGCGCTGTTTTCATCGCTGAGTGTGCGGCAAAACGTCGAAGCGCCGATGCGCGAACAGTTGACCCTTGACGATACCCTGCGCGAGACGCTGGCTGGCATCAAGGTGCGCATGGTCGGCCTGCCGGAGAATGCGATGGCCAAGTTTCCGTCCGAGCTGTCGGGCGGGATGCGCAAGCGCGCGGGCTTTGCACGGGCCATTGCGATGGACCCTGAAATCGTCTTTCTGGATGAGCCAACCGCCGGGCTGGACCCGATTGGCGCAGCCGCCTTTGACATTCTTATCAAGCAATTGCAGGCTGCCTTGGGGCTGACGGTTTTTCTGGTCACCCACGATCTGGACAGCCTGCACGCGATTTGTGACCGCATCGCCGTGCTGGCCGATCAAAAGGTGCTGGCCGTGGGCACGATGGACGAAATGTTGCAGGTCGATCATCCATGGGTGCATGAGTATTTCCACGGGCCACGCGCGCGCGCCGCGCTTTCGTCGGCGCACCAAACGGGGGCCTATTGATGGAAACCCGCGCGAATTTCATTCTGATCGGCCTCTTCACCCTGCTGTCCATACTGGGCACATTGGCGTTCTTTATCTGGCTCGCCAGTGTTCAGTTGAACAAGCAATATCAAACCTATGGCATCCTGTTCGAAGACGTCGCGGGCCTTGATCCATCGGGGGACGTGTTGTTCAACGGCATCTCGGTCGGTCGGGTCATCAGTCTGCGCATCTCAAGGGAAGACCCGTCAAAAGTGACCACCATTATCGAAATCGAAGCGGATGTGCCCATTCGGTCCGACACCGTCGCACAATTGCAATCGCAAGGTGTGACCGGGGTGTCCTATATTTCGTTGTCGGGCGGCACATCTTCCGCACCGCCGCTGTTGGCCAACGAAGACGGCATAATGATCATCCCTTCGCGCCGCTCAAGCTTGCAGGCGTTGGTGCAGGATGGCCCGGATCTTCTGCTCGAAGCGACCCGGTTGCTGGATCAGTTTCAGGCATTGACAGGGCCGGAAAACCAGACTCACGTGACCAACATCCTGCGCAATCTGGATGCGTCGTCGACCCGACTGGATCAGGCGTTGCTGGATTTTTCGGACATCTCGGGTTCGGTGCGTGATGCGACGGTGCAGATCACCCAGTTTACCGACCGCCTGGACGGCATTGCCACGTCTGTGACCGCCACATTGTCGCAGGCGGACAGCACGCTGGAGGCGGCGACGGGCGCGTTTACACGGGCTGACACAGTGCTTGCCGGGTCTGTCGGTGCGATCGACAGCGCCGAAGGGACGTTTAACGAGGCGCGCACGCTGCTTCAGACGCAAGTGCCCCAGATCCTGGCGCAGGTATCCGAAGCGGCGACGCTCACGCAGGCCGCGATCACCGATTTGCGGACACGATCAGGTGCGACGCTTGACGGGTTCGCCCAAACTGCGGACTTGTTGAATGCGCGCCTGACCGAGCTTGAGGTGTCGCTGAAAGAGGCCAACACGGCTTTCATCGCCGTCACCGACGCCTCTGACAGTTTCGACCGACTTGTCGACGGGGATGGCACGCAGCTTGTTGTCGAAGCGCGGGCGGTTCTTGCCGACGCAAAGGCGGCCATCGCGACGATTGAAACCGTGGTGCTGAATGATGTGCCCGCCATCATGGCCGATATCCGCACCGGCGTGACACGCGCCAGCAAAGCCGTCGATGACGTTGCCGCCAACCTTACCGGCCTGACAGAACGTTTCGGCCCGATGGCGGACGAGGCAAGCCAGGCCATCGCTTCGGCGAACGCGCTGTTCGTCAGGGCGCAAACCAGCCTGACCTCGGTCGACACCACGCTTGAGGTGGCAACCGGCGCGCTTGGGTCGGCGCAGACCACCTTTGACTCGGCGACACAGGTTCTGGATACCGACATCGGACCGATGATGGCGGACATCCGCGCCGCCTCTGGTCAGATCACCAAAGCAGTGACCGACGTGGCGGCCGATATTCCCGCGATCACCGCAGACCTGCGCGCGCTGATTGCCCGCAGTGACGCCGTTGCCCGCCAAATCCAAAGCGCGGTGGCCCAAAGCACCCCCGGCATCAGCAATTTCGCCAGCAAGGGCCTGCCCGAATTGACACGGCTCGCGACAGAGGCGCGCACGCTGGTAGACACCCTTGGCAAATTGACCCGCCGGATCGAACGCGACCCTGCGCGGCTCATTCTGAACGGTCGCGTCCCCGAATACAGGAGATAGTTAATGTTGATCATGACCCGCCGCATGGCCCTGATGGGGGCGGTCTGCTCGCTTGGCGGCTGCACCGCGATTGCGTCGCTGAACGCCGCCGCTGTACCGCTTGATACCTATGATCTGCGTCCTGCGTCTGGGTCAAGGACAGGGGGGCGCACAGCGCGCACCTTGCTGGTGGCGCGCCCGCAAGCGTCGGCGGCGCTGGCGACCGACCGGATCGTTGTCAAGCCTGATCCCGCAGCCATCACATATCTGCCCGATGCCCGCTGGAGCGACGAGTTGCCCGCCGTCGTTCAAACCTTGCTGATCCGCAGCATTTCGGACACTGGCCGCATCGCTTATGTCGGGCGCAGCGAAGGCGGCCCCGTGCCCGACAAGGCATTACTGGTGCGCATCGACGCGTTCGAGGTCATGGCGATGCCCGACCAGACCTTTGCGGTGCAGGTGGACATCGATCTGACGGTCATCAACGACCGGGATCAGCGCGTGCTTGGAACACGGCGATTTTCGCAATCGGAACCCATTTCCGGCGACGACCCTAAATTGATCGTCGCAGCGTTTCAGGATGTCATGAATGCGATGTTGCCCAGCATGTCGGATTGGACGCTCAAGCGGGTTTAGGGTGCGACCTGTAAGGCGACGCCCGGCAGTCCCATGAAATCACTGTTGTATCTGCTGAAGATACGCCACCAGATCGACGATCGGCTGACTGGTCATGATCGGCTGGCCGGTCTCTGACTTCAGCGGTGCGCTGTCGCCTTCAAAAAACGGCCCGTAGATTGGCATCGGAGAGCCGTGGCTGACCAGCGGATCACGCCCGTCGATCCGCATCACCACCCGTTCCATCGGAAATGCGCCATACCGCTGAACCAGATCGCGCAATACGGGCGGCTGCAACAGCAAGGCCGGGGCCAGCGGACCATTGCCGCGCCCTTCAAACCCGTGGCACACCGCACAATGTTTGTCATAAAGCGTTGCCCCGACATCGGCATCCTGTGCGATTGCTGCGCTAGGCAGGAGCATAAGCACAAAAAGGCTGGCAGATGAGAGTTTCATGGCGGGCTTCTTTCTGTTGCTGGGACCAGCCTACCGGCGATCCGAAGGGATCACTTTGATCGGGATCAAGTGGTTAGCACCATGATTCCATCGCGTCTCGGGACATTGCTGCGTAATATCTTTCCAGTGATGGATGGGCGGGGGTGCCACCTTGACAAGCGATCACCAGACGGCGCGGTAGATGAGGTGGAACCAACCCAGAAAGCCGCATGAAACCAACCAGATCGCAATTTGCTTAAGTCGCAAGCCTGTCCGGATAAGTGGGACCACTTCTCGTCGGCATAGGCCGACGTTTCATCTCAAGCAGCCCCGGTCCATCGAATAAGTCCCTGTAGAAATGAACTTATCCAGACGTCCCCACTGCGAAGCACACTCCCCCGTCTTATGAGCTTGAGACCCGACAAAGGTGTGCCGATCGTCAGCATTTGATCGCTCAACCGCCTTTGTGCGCAGGCATCTATCGTTTGAAAATACCCGATGGACATGCAAGGATATTTCCAAGACTGAACCTTCTAGGTTCCAGGCATGACCTGTTTCTTCGACTTAAGGTTTCCTAAATGGCCTACAGTAAACCAATTGGCTTGCCAGAACTCCACGCCGCGCGCGCCCAAAGCACTTGGCTCATCTGGTCGGTTTTCCTGTTCAGCATTTTCGTGAACCTCCTCATGCTGACTGGCCCGTTGTTTATGCTGCAGGTGTACGACCGGGTGCTGGGATCACGGTCAGAAGAAACGCTTGTCGCCTTGTTCATTCTGGTCGCGGCGCTTTATGGATTGATGGGATTTCTGGACTATGCACGCGGCCGCGTTTTGGCCCGGTTCGGGGCACGCTTTCAGACCAAACTGGATGACCGGGTGTTCGACGCGGTGCTTCAGCGGGCGCTGATGCCCAAAGAGCGGGGCGCACCTGCCAGCGGGTTGCGCGATCTTGAGATGGTCCAGACGCTTTTTACCTCGCCGGTGATGTTGGCGCTTTTCGACGTGCCGTGGACGCCGCTGTTCATCGCCGCAATCTTTATCTTTCACCCGATGCTTGGGTGGTTGGCGGTCTTTGGCGGGGTGTCGTTGATCTTTATCACACTGCTGAATGCCTTTTTGACGCAAGGCAAGACGCTGGACGCGCAACGGGCATCCGGCCAAGCCAACGCTTTTGCAGAGCAGGCGCGACGCTCCGCCGAAGTTGTAAGGTCGCAGGGGATGGGCGCGGCCGTGTCTGCCCGGTGGCATCTGATGCGCGACAAGGCGCTGGAACAGACAATGAGATCAAGCGATTGGACGGGCCTTTTTTCGGCCCTGACCAAATCGTTCAGGCTGTTTTTGCAATCGGCAATGCTGGCCGTGGGTGCATATCTTGTGTTGCAGGGCGAGATGACGGCGGGGGCCATGATCGCGGGGTCGATCCTGTTGGGTCGGGCCTTGGCACCGATTGAACAATCCATCGGGCAGTGGCCAACCGTTCAACGCGCGCGGGCTGCGTGGGCGGCCCTTGCGGATTTGTTG
>JBFGFW010000023.1:0-12126 GCA_041579395.1 Sulfitobacter sp. | reverse complement strand
CTTGTCACCTTTTGACACCGCCGGCAGGAATTTCTGCACGATCAGCGGCTCGCGGGAAAACCCGGTGAACAATTCATATAGCGACCCCAGATTGCGGTCGTTGCCGTCCAACCTGAACACGCCCGCGCCGCCATTGCCGTAAAGAGGTTTTAGGATGATATCCTGATGCCTTGCCTTGAATGCCTTGATCGTCTGCAGGTCGCGGGCGATTGTCGTCGGGGGAATCAGATCGGGGAAATCCAGCACCATCAGCTTTTCAGGAAAGTTGCGGACCCAAAACGGATCGTTGACGACAAGCGTCGTCTTATTCAGTCGGTCCAGCAGATGCGTCAGGGTGATATAGTGCATATCAAACGGCGGGTCCTGACGCAGCCAGACCACATCGAAATCCGACAGGTCGACTTCGCGTTCGGGACCGAGCGTTGCGTGATTGCCCGCGACCCGCTGCACCGTCAGATCGTGGCCACGCGTGGTGATGCGGCCTTCTTGATAAGCAAGGTTGTCGGGGGGATAATAAAACAGGCTGTGGCCGCGTGCCTGCGCTTCTTCGGCGATGCGAAAGCTGCTGTCTGCGTCGATGTTGACGGCCCCGATCGGGTCCATCTGAAAGGCAATCTTCATTCCAAAGTCTCCCTGCTGTTGATCTTAGATGACGCAGCGGGGCGCGGGGTGCAATGGGTCAGTCGTGGCCGAAAGCGTTTTCAAGGATCCGCAGATCGCCCTTTTGATCGACCAATGCCACGTCAAATCGCACATCAGTCAGTGTACCGTTGGGTTCGTCCGCCAGAAATTCTTCGGCACTGCGATAGATGCGCTGCATCTGCCGACGGGTCAGATGGTCAGCCGCGCGATCAAAGCTTTGGCTTTTCTTGACCTCTACGAAGATAAGGGCGGTCCCATTGCGCAAGATCAGATCAATTTCGCCCCGTTTGCCGCGCCAGCGTTCCTGCGCCACGACGCAGCCCCGGCGTTCATAGTCCTGCGTCACAAGCAGTTCAGCAGCGCGCCCCGCGTGATAGGCCAAAGCCCCCTGCACCACCTTTGCCGCCAGCGCCATCATCCGTTTCCTTTGCCCAGTTCCAAGGCGGCTTGATACACCTGTCGGCGCGGCAAATCATGCGCCTGCGCCACCATGTCAACCGCATCGCGCATCGACATCGTTTCCAATGCAGATGCCAGATCAGACGCTACATCGGATTCACTAACGGATTGTAACCGGCCCCGATCTATCAGAACCACAATCTCGCCCCGCGGGGTCTTGTCGGCATAGACATCCACCAGCTCTGCCAAGGTGCCGCGCTGGATTTCCTCGAATTTCTTGGTCAATTCGCGGCACACGGCAGCAGGGCGTTCCACACCCAAGGCCTGGGCCGCATCGCGCAGCATCGCCCCGACCCGCTTGGGTGATTCGTAGAAGACAAGCGTGCCTTGAATGTCTCTCAGCTTTTGCAGCGCCGTCAGACGCGCGGCCTTGGTGTTGGGCAAAAAGCCCGCGAAAAAGAACGCATCGGTCGGCAGCCCCCCCAAAGCCAGCGCCGTCAGCACGGCAGAGGGCCCCGGCGCGCAGGTCATCATCAGGCCGGCATCGCCCACCGCGCGCGACAATTCAAACCCCGGATCGGCAATAAGCGGCATGCCCGCTTCCGATGCATAGGCGACGGATTGCCCATCCCTGATCGACGCAATCAGCCGTTCCTGAACGGCGTTTCCCGAATGATCGTGCAAGGCGACAAGGGGGCGCCCGTTCAGCGGTACCGCGTGAATATCCATTAACCTGCGTAGGCTGCGGGTGTCTTCGGCGGCCAGAACATCGGCTGACGCCAGAACATCAAGCGCGCGCAAAGTGATGTCGCGCGCCGTGCCAATAGGCACCCCGACAAAGTAAAGCCCCGCCGAGAGCGCCGTCTTTTGGTAATTCAAGCTGGACCCACCTTTCGCACCGTCTATGATCAGTGCATATGTCTTCGGGACAAATGCCACTGACCTGCCACCAATGGAGTAATTTAAAGATGATCGCCGTTTTCAACACCCTTCGCAAGCCACTGCGGCTGTTGCTACTGCCCTTTGTGGCACTCATTCTGGCCGCGTGCGAGCCGGTGATCATGACCAACATGAATGCGGGTCCTGGGCCTACGGTAGATGCGAGTAAACCCATTCCGGTGGCATTGCTGGTCCCGCGCGGCGGATCCGCAAGCGACAATCTGCTGGCCAAGGAACTGGAAAATGCGGCCCGCCTGGCGATCCGCGACTTGGGCGGGGTGCAGATTGACCTGCGGGTTTACGGCACGGGTGGCAGCGCTGCGCTTGCAGGCACAGCCGCTTCGCAGGCGGTGTCCGAAGGCGCGCAGATCATTCTGGGGCCACTTTACGCCGAAGCCGCCAATGCTGCAGGCAACGCCGTGGCGGGGCAAGGCGTGAACGTGCTGTCCTTTTCGAACAACCCGACCATTGCTGGCGGGAACGTCTTTGTGCTGGGTCAGCAGTTTGGCGACACGGCCAACCGGCTGGTGCGCTATGCAAAATCTGCCGGTAAGGACCGCATTCTGGTGCTGCACGGTCAGGACGTCGCCGGGCAACTGGGCCGCGACGCCATTCTTCGGGCCATTGCCGCCAACCGGGCCACCTCTGCCGGGACCGTCGATTACGCCCTGAGCCAAGAGGCCGTGATTGCTGCTGTCCCACGCGTCAAGGCCGCTGCGGATGCCAACGGTGCAAACGCGATTTTCCTGACGACATCGTCGGCAAGCGCGCTGCCGCTGCTCGCGGAACTGCTTCCCAAGGCCGGATTGCCGGTTGCCACAACCCAGTATATCGGCCTGACCCGCTGGGATATCCCCCCGCAAACGCTGTCCCTGCCCGGCGTTCAGGGCGGTTGGTTTGCGCTGCCTGACCCGTCGGCCACGGCGGTCTTTTCACAGCGCTATGCCGCAGCCTATGGCGGTTCGCCAAACCCCATCGCCGGCCTTGCCTTTGATGGCATCGCGGCTGTCGGTGCGCTGGTCAAAACCGGCAAATCCGATGCGTTGTCGGCTGCGCGTCTGACCCAAGGCGCGGGCTTTCGCGGTGCAAGCGGTGTTTTTCGTCTGAAATCTGATGGCACCACAGAACACGGGCTTGCCATCGCGACGATCCGCAACAAGTCCGTGGTCATCATTGATCCCGCCCCAAGAGCCTTTGGCGGCGCTGGCTTCTAAAGGAGAACAGGTGGTTAAGCCTCTAGTTGCGCAAGCACATTCAGGTGAGGCCACAGCGCTTCACCTGATCAGCGCGCCCGAGCTGATTTTTGACGAGACCGCCATCGCCACCGCGTTGACCGCAGCCATTTCCACGACCGCTGACAAAGCTGACATGCGCGCGGCGGCGGTTGGCGTCCTGAGGGACGCGCAAAAAGCGGGCCGCGCGGAAATCGCGCGCGCCTTTGCCGCAAAGCCTTTTCAGGCGCGTGCGATGACATCGGCCTATTGCTTTTTGACCGATCAGCTGGTGCGCAGCACGTTGCAGATCGCCACCCAGATGCTTCATCCAGCGGCGGCACCATCGCCGGGTGAACGGCTGGCCGTCATCGGTGTTGGCGGATATGGCCGCGGCGAGATGGCACCGTTTTCGGATGTGGATCTGCTGTTTCTGGTCCCAGCCAAAGCGACGACACGCACCGAAAGCGTGATCGAATCCATGCTGTACATTTTGTGGGACCTCAAGCTGAAGGTGGGCCATGCGACCCGCACGATCCGCGATTGTGTCCAGCTTGGGGCCGAGGATTTTACGATCCAGACGGCGCTGCTGGAACACCGATTTGTTGCCGGTGATGTAAAGCTGGCGCAAGAGCTGGACAAGGTGTTGAAGAAGGAACTGTTCGCCGGAAGCGGGCGCAACTTTATCGAAGCCAAGCTTGCGGAGCGGGCGCTGCGCCACCGCAAGCAAGGTCTGCGCTATGTGGTTGAACCCAACGTGAAAGAGGCCAAAGGTGGCCTGCGCGATCTGCAATCGTTGTTCTGGATCGCCAAGCATATTTACAGCGTCGAAAACGCCGCCGATCTGGTGGAACGCGGCGTCTTTCTTGAAGAAGAATTCAAGACCTTCGTCGCTGCCGAAAACTTTCTATGGGCGGTGCGTGGGCATCTGCATCTGCTGTCTGGCCGCGCCACCGAACAGCTGACATTCGACATGCAGGTCGCCGTGGCCGAGGCGATGGGATATGCCGACACAGGCGGTCGCCGGGCCGTCGAGGTGTTCATGCAATCCTATTTCCGCCACGCCACCCTTGTGGGGGAATTGACGCGTATTTTTCTGACCAAACTTGAGGCGATCCACATCAAGGCCGAGCCCCTGCTGGAACGGATATTCCGTCGTCGTCCCAAGCTGCGTGACGGTTACGAGGTGGTCGTGGGCCGCCTTGCGATTGCCGACGACAAGGCGTTCATTAGCGACAAGCTGAACCTGCTGCGCATTTTCGAGGAAGCGCTGCGCACCGGCATGCTGATCCACCCCGATGCAATGCGGCTGGTCAAATCGAACCTGAAGCTGATCGACGACGACATGCGCAACAACGCCGAAGCGCAGCGCATCTTTCTGGGTCTGATGCTGAAACATGGCAACCCCGAACGCGGTCTGCGCCGGATGAATGAACTGGGCGTGCTGTCTGCCTTCATCCCCGAATTTGAACCGATCGTCGCGATGATGCAGTTCAACATGTACCACAGCTATACGGTGGACGAGCACATCATCCAGTGCATCACCAACCTCGCGCTGATCGAAAAAGGCGAGCTGGAAGAGGACTTGCCTGTCGCCTCGTCGATCCTGAAACGTGGGGTGAACCGCAAGGTGATCTATGTGGCCCTGCTGCTGCACGACATCGCCAAAGGCCGCCCCGAGGATCATTCAATTTTGGGCGCGCAAATGGCCCGCAAGATCGCCCCGCGACTGGGGTTGAACAAGACCGAGGTCGACACCGTGGAGTGGCTGGTCCGGTATCACCTGTTGATGTCGGACATGGCCCAGAAACGCGATATCGCCGATCCGCGTACCGTGCGGGATTTTGCAAAGGCGGTGCAGACGGTCAAGCGGCTTGATCTTCTCTGCGTGCTGACCGTGTGTGACATTCGCGGCGTTGGCCCCAACACTTGGAACAACTGGAAGGCCGTGCTGATCCGGGGACTGTATCGCCAGACCAAGCGCGCGCTGGAAACCGGGCTGGAAGACCTGAACCGAAAAAATCGCGGGGCCGAGGCCAAAAAGACCCTGCGTAACGCGTTGGCGGATTGGCCGCGCAAAGACCTCCAAACCGAAACCGCGCGCCATTACGACCCCTACTGGCAGGGTCTGCACGTCACCGCCCACGTCGTATTTGCGCGGCTGCTGCAGGGCATCGGCGACGATGACATCCGCATCGACCTGCACCCCGATGACGACCGCGATGCCACCCGCGCGTGCTTTGTAATGGCGGACCACCCCGGCATCTTTGCACGGCTCGCCGGGGCGTTGGCGCTGGTCGGGGCCAACGTCGTGGACGCGCGCAGCTATACAACCAAAGACGGCTTTATCACCGATGCGTTCTGGATCCAGGACGCCGAGGGCAACCCCTATGACGTCGCCCGTCTGCCCCGCCTGCGTGAGATGATCTCGAAAACCCTGAAAGGGGAAATCAAGGCGCGGGACGAGCTGAAAAACCGTGACAAGGTGAAAAAACGCGAGAAAGTCTTTAAGGTACCGACCCACATCACCTTTGATAACGAAGGGTCGGAAATCTATACCATCATCGAAGTCGACACCCGTGACCGCCCCGGTCTGCTGTACGATCTGGCGCGGTCCCTGTCCGAAGCGAACGTGTATATTGCCAATGCCGTCATCGCGACCTACGGCGAACAGGTCGTCGATACCTTTTACGTCAAGGATATGTTCGGGCTGAAATATTACTCCGAAAGCAAGCAACGGATACTAGACCGGCGATTGCGGCAAGCGATCACCGAAGGCGTGGAACGCGCGCAGAATTAGGGGTTCGTGCGATCGGCTTGGCGAGGCGGCCGATTTTCTATCACGTCTCAACGGCGTGCTGATCCCATCTGACACAGTCGACAGATTTCTGTTGCACTTCAAGCCGCGTAGTACATCGGCAATTGCGCTAGGCGGTGCCAACCGCTACCCCATCCCCACCGCAGTTACAGGCAGCTTACCATGAAACCCATCCGCCTAATGTCCGGCTTTTTTACGGTCGGAATCTGGACCCTTCTCAGCCGCGTGATGGGGTTCATCAGGGATGTGATGGTGGCCGGTTATCTTGGGTCAGGCCCCGCAGCCGAGGCATTTCTGGTCGCGTTTTCCCTACCCAACATGTTTCGCCGTTTCTTCGCCGAAGGGGCTTTCAACATGGCCTTCGTCCCGATGTTTTCGAAACGACTTGAAAGCGGCGAAGGTGCCGAGGAATTCGCGCAAGACGCGTTTGTCGGCATGGCCTTTATTCTCACGCTGTTCACGATACTCGGAATCGTCGCAATGCCGGGTCTGGTGCTGCTGATGGCCTCGGGGTTCGCCGGCGACCAACGGTTTGATCTGGCTGTGGAATACGGGCGGCTGGCATTCCCCTATATCCTGTTCATCTCGTTGGCTGCACTGGTGTCGGGAGTCCTGAACGCGACGGGCCGGTTCATGGCTGCGGCGGCCGCCCCTGTCGTGCTGAACATCATCTTCATCATCGCCGTGCTGATCGGTGCCGCCTTGGGCCGCGACGGGTCCGAGGCGCTTGGCATCGGCATCGACAAAGCGCTTGGCCTACAGATTGGCGACACGCTGGCACTGTCGGTTCCGATTGCCGGGATCGCACAACTGGCGCTGGTGTGGTGGGCGGCCAGACGCGCGGGCTTTACGCTGGGCCTTCCCCGCCGTCCGCGCCTGACACCCGAACTCAAACGCCTCGCCATCATCGCCGCCCCGGCCGCGCTGGCGGGTGGTGTCATGCAGATCAACCTGCTGGTCGGTCGCCAGGTCGCCAGCTTTTACGAAGGGGCCGTTGCATGGCTGAACTACGCCGACCGCTTGTACCAATTGCCGCTTGGCGTGGTCGGCATCGCCATCGGCGTGGTGCTGCTGCCGGATCTGTCACGCCGCCTTAAGGCCGGGGATGAACGCGGATCGCACACCCAGATCAGCCGCGCCGCCGAAGTGTCGCTGGCGCTGACCATCCCTTCGGCGGTGGCGCTGATGGTCATTCCCTTCACGCTGACGTCGGTGCTGTTCCAACGCGGTGCCACCACGGTCGATGATGCCGCTGCGATTGCCGTTGCGGTGGCGATCTACGGCCTTGGCCTGCCTGCCTTCGTCCTGCAGAAAATCCTGCAACCGCTTTACTATGCCCGCGAGGATACCCGTCGCCCCTTCTACTTCGCCGTGGTCGCGATGGTGGTGAATGTCGTCCTGGCCATTGGCCTTAGCCCGGTCATCGGATGGATCGCCCCCGCCATCGCCACGACCACGGCCGGGTGGGCCATGTTCGGTCTTCTGGCATATGGTGCACGCGGCTTTGGGTTGGCAGCAAAATTCGACGCGCGGTTTCACAAACGCATCTGGCGGATCCTGATCGCCTCGGCCCTGATGGGGGTCGCATTGTGGATCAGCAACCTGATGATGCAACCGCTGCTGGGCCAGCCCTGGTGGCGCGGCATTGGCCTGTTACTGTTGATGGCCATCGCCGCCCTGACCTATTTCGGCAGCGGCCAACTGATCGGTGCGTTCAAACTGGGCGAATTCAAACGTGCCCTGAAACGCGGCTGATCAGACTTCATTCCAAATGGATCTAAATCCCGGGGGGTCAGGGGGGCTGGCCCCCCTGCCTGTCCAGCAAGAATCAGCGCTGCCTGACGCGGTTGCGCAGCTTCGCCCATTCCCCGGGGGCCAACACGAAACAAAGCCCGAATCCGCACATAAATCCGAACAGATCCGCCAGCCATTGCGTGCCCGCTTCAAAGAACACCCCCCAAAGAAGTTGCAGCCCCATCAGTACGGCGATCAGCGAAAACGCGCGAAACTGCTGCTCGCCAAGGCTGGACAGCCTGCGCCACATCACAAACGAATACCCCCCGATCAGGCCATAGACGTTGGGATAGGCCCCAACCAGCCAGATCGGATCATTCAGGATCAGCGCATAAATCACCGCGCCCAGGATGCCCGACAAGAAGAAGATCGTCAGAAACGCCAATTGCCCCATCGCCTCGGCTACCATCTTGCCCAAGGCCAGCAACAAAACCATCGCGAACAGCGCATGGGTAAAGCCCAGATGCACGAAAGCATAGCTGACCACCCGGCCAAGCTCCGACAGCGGATACCGGCCGTTGGTGACCATCCAGTCGAATACATCGCCCGAAAATCCATAGTCGCGGACCAGCGCCAGACGCCATCCCACGGCACCGGGGCCACCAATGATGCCGCCCTCGGCCAGCGACAGCCCCGCCTCGATCCCGGCGATGGCCAGAAACAGCAGCGTCACCGCGGCGGGCATGGGGTGTACGGGGGGTTGAAATTCCGGGTCTTCCATTGGGTCTCCTTGACGGGCTTGGTGCGCATGGGTAAGCCGATCAGACCGCAGTTTCCAGCCTTATCGGAGCGTTTTCATGACCGACACCGCCTTCACCCCCCGCGTGTTTTCCGGCATCCAGCCGTCAGGGGGCCTGACGCTCGGGAATTACCTCGGCGCGATGAAGCGGTTTGTGGACATGCAGAACGAAGGATCGTTCCAGACGATCTATTGCATGGTTGACCTGCACGCGATCACCGCAAAATGGCAAGACCCCGCAACCCTGCGCCACAACACCCGCGAATTGGCCGCAGGCTTTATCGCCGCCGGCATCGACCCGGAAAAATCCATCCTGATCAACCAAAGCCAGGTGCCCGAACATGCACAGTTGGCGTGGATCTTCAACTGCGTGGCACGCATGGGCTGGATGGGGCGGATGACCCAGTGGAAAGACAAGGCCGGCAAGAACGCCGAAGCCGCCTCGCTCGGGCTGTTTGCCTATCCTGCGCTTATGGCGGCAGATATCCTGATCTATCACGCGACCCATGTGCCCGTGGGCGAGGATCAGAAGCAGCATCTGGAATTGACCCGCGACATCGCCGCCAAGTTCAACCACGACTATGGCGTCGATTTCTTTCCGCTGACTGAACCGGTGATCGAAGGGGCTGCAACCCGCGTGATGTCCTTGCGTGACGGTTCCAAGAAGATGTCGAAATCCGATCCGTCGGACGCGAGCCGCATCAACCTGACCGATGACGCCGACACCATCGCCAAGAAGATACGCAAAGCCAAGACCGATCCGGATGCATTACCGTCCGAAATCGAAGGGCTGAAAGACCGCCCCGAGGCCCGCAATCTGGTGAACATCTATGCGGCGCTGAACGATCAGACAGTTGAACAGGTGCTGGCTGACGTGGGCGGCCAGCAGTTTGGCACCTTCAAGCCGCTTCTGGCCGATCTCGCCGTCGCTAGGATGTCCCCGATCAGCGTCCGCATGGCCGAATTGATGGGCGACACCGCCGAGATTGACCGGATTTTGGCCCATGGCGCGACACAGGCCCGTGAAATCACCGCCCCGATTCTGAAGAAAACGTACGACATCGTCGGCATGGTCAGCTAGGGCGCTTCCATCTGGTCACGGCCCGGTCGGACCGCATTCTTAACGCCCAAGCATCCGAAGCCTTTCGCGCCCTCCAACGGTTGGCTTTGCGACGTGGCGCTGGATTTGTCGCTGGTGCGGGTGCATGGTCGTCGCAGCACAAAGTGAAAGGCCTGCACCATGACCCATGCAAGCGTCGGACATGTTCATCTAAAGGTCGCAGATCTGGACCGGGCAATTGCCTTTTACCGCGACATTCTGGGGTTTGACCTGAACCAGAAGTTTGGCAACCAAGCCGCCTTTCTGGGGGCGGGCGGCTATCACCATCATATCGGTCTTAACACGTGGGAAAGTGCCGGGGCCACGCCGCCGCCGGACGGGCACACCGGGCTTTACCATGCAGCATTTCTGTATCCTGATCGCGCCAGTCTGGCGGCCGTCCTGAAGCGTATACTGAAGGCCAATATCCCGGTGGACGGGGCAGCAGACCACGGCGTAAGCGAGGCGATCTATCTACGCGACCCCGACGGCAACGGTGTCGAGATATACCGAGACCGCCCGCAAGTGGACTGGCCCCGCGACAAGGACGGTACGCTCAGGATGACCAACGCGCCGCTGGATCTGGCAGCCCTTCTGGCCGAGGCTCCCTAGCCCGCCCCATGGACAAACCGCCTGCGCTGCGCCAATTTTCAATGCATGGCAATGGGGAGGGATCAGATGACAACCGGTTTTTTCGTGGACGAACGGTGCTTTTGGCATGCCGGCGGGAATTACGCCTTCACGATGCCGATCGGCGGGCTGGTCCAGCCGCTTGCCGCCGGTGGCCTGCCCGAAAACCCCGAAACCAAGCGCCGCTTGCGTAACCTGATGGAGGTCACCGGGTTGATGGCGGAGTTGGATGTGCGCAGCGCGCCCCTAGCCACCCGTGACGATCTGCTGCGCGTCCACCCGGCAAGCTATCTTGACGCCTTCAAGGCGCTGTCGGATGCGGGTGGCGGCGAATTGGGGCTGCGCACGCCCTTTGCCGCCGGCGGTTACGAGATTGCAACGCTGTCCGCGGGCCTGTCCATCGCGGCGGTTGATGCCGTGGCACAGGGCGATCTGCAAAACGCCTATGCGCTGAGCCGTCCGCCCGGGCATCACGCGCTTCCCGACTTTCCCAACGGCTTTTGTCTGCTGGCCAACATCGCCATCGCGATCGAGGCGGCCAAGGCCAAGGGGTTGGTGAACCGAATCGCTGTGCTGGACTGGGATGTGCACCACGGCAATGGCACCGAGGCGATATTCTATGACCGCGACGACGTGCTGACGATTTCATTGCACCAAGAGGGAAATTACCCGCTGGACACCGGCGCGCTGGCAGATCGTGGCAACGGTGCCGGACACGGTTATAATATCAACCTGCCGATGCACGCCGGTTCGGGCCATACCGCCTATCTGCACGCGCTGGACCGCGTCGCCATTCCGGCGATCACCGCGTTCAGACCCGACATGATCATTGTGGCCTGCGGCTTTGACGCGGCCATCGTAGATCCGTTGGCGCGGATGCAGGCCACCGTCGAAACCTTTGGGGCCATGACGCAGCGGATCAAACAGACTGCTGAAAAGCTGTGCCAAGGCAAGCTGGTGCTTGTGCATGAAGGCGGCTATTCCGAGGCATATGTGCCGTTTTGCGGTCATGCCACCATTGCCGCCCTGGCCGGCAGCGTTATCGTCGCGCCTGATCCGCTGGCAAGGAACCATCACGTCCGCCAACCCAGCCCCAAATTCGACGCGTTCTTGCGTGACGCGATTGACGTCATGGCGCAAGACCTGAACCTGTAAGAGAGACATATGCCAACCCCCAATCTTCAAGCGCTGCATTTTCTGCAAACCCGCCGGTCGCGCCCGGCCAAGACGCTGGCCCTGCCGGTGCCGGACCGCGATACCCTTCTGCCACTGCTGACAGCCGCCGCGCGGACCCCGGACCATGGCAAGTTGGAACCGTGGCGGTTTATCGTGATCGACAAACCCGCGATGGGGCGGCTGGCGGATGTGGCACAATCGCGCGGCGAAGCGCTGGGGTTTGACCCTGAACAGGTGCAGAAAGGCCGCGGTCAGTTCGATCAAGGACATCTGGCCGTGGTCGTCGTTGAAGTGCAAAAACCGTCCGACAAGATCCCCGCGATCGAACAAACCTATTCGGCGGGCGCGGTGTGCCTGGCGCTGTTGAACGCTGCGCTGGCCGCAGGCTGGGGTGCCAACTGGCTGACCGGGTGGGTCAGCCATGATCGTCCGTTCATGAAACAGGCCCTGAACCTGGACACGCATGAACGGATAGCGGGGATTATTCATATCGGGACTGAAACCGCCGTGCCGCCCGAGCGGCCCCGGCCCGATGTAGCGGCGTTGACCACGTGGCTTTGACGCAGATCTTTCGGGCCATTCGACTGGCGGTCGCACAGCTGGCGGATCCGCGCTTTCGGCGCGTGTCCCTTCTTGGAATCGGACTTGCGCTGATGTTGCTGATTGCCGCGTCGGCCGG
>JBFGFW010000022.1:0-12148 GCA_041579395.1 Sulfitobacter sp. | reverse complement strand
TGCGCCTCCTCAAATCCTTTCAGATCACGCGGTGCGGCACGAACCAGCATCTGATCCAAGGCCGTGCGCCCGGCAGCGGTGATATAGTACCGCGTGATCCGCCCACCGCCATTGGTCGCAATCCATCCCTTCAACGCCATCGCCTGTGCAATGGGGCGGTCCACCACGGCCGTGCGCGTGCTGGACCCGCCTGCCCCATCACGCACGACAACCGCCTTTTCCATCTCGGCCGCGATGGCCAGAACCGCGCCGGTTTCGCACAAACGCCGCAGGATGCGCGGTGCCTCGCGGTTCAAAGTCTCATCATCGGGCATCATGTTGTCTGCTGTCTTTGCCATTGACGGCTGGTCCTTTTTCATAAGTATTTTCGTGCGGCTGACCCGTCCCAGCATTTCCAGCGCGTCATCGACAAGGGGGTCATCACGACGGGTTTCCAATCGGCGGATCTGGCGCAGGATCGTTGATGCATGGCAGTCCGCAGATCGCGCCAATGCCCGGATTGGACGCCCCAACTCCACATGTGACAGATAGTGGCGCGCGTCCGCCGGAACCCAACCCGGAATCCCTCCCACAGCCCTGTCGTCACCATTCAATGCACCCATATCCCTGTCCTTTCGCTCCATGTCGTTGATTTTGTCCACAGAGTTATCCACACAACCTATGATTGCAGTAGTTACCTGAATGTTAAAATCACACCGATGGCTTCATGATTGTTTCCAAAACATAAACAGTCGTAACCGCGGCGTTCGGATGGCTGCGCGCGCGCGCAACGGCACCTCCCGGCGTGGGAATGTCTCCACAGCGTACCCCGATCCGGGGCACGGACTGAAAAGACAAAGGATTAGATGATGCAAGACATTCTCTCGCGGCTCCACGCGCTGCACCGCCCCCCGGTTTTGATGCGGGCCGGTCGGATCGGGGCAGAGCAATATCGGCGCTGCGTGCACCTGCGGCGCTTGCTGGATTGCGCCATCTTGCCGCGCAGCGGTTCCGCCCTGCTGCAACTGATCGAAATCGAGGCCCAGCTGAACACGCAACGCAAAATGGCGGATGCAGGCTATAACCTGATCCACCATGTTGAAGTGATTATCGCGATGATCGGGGAAGCACGTGTGCTGCGCGCCGCCCCTGATGAGGTCACATGAAGCTGTCAGGCTCCGCAGCCTTGCGCTTGGCGACGAACGCGTCCAGTTCCTCACGCAGGGATGCATCCATGGGCGGCTGAACGTAGTCGCCCAACATCTTTTCGACCCGGATCGACGCCAGCGCCTGCGTATCGCGCGACCCTTCGTCGGCCCATGTCTCAAACGGCTTGTAATCCAGCAGATCGGACTTCCAGAACGCCTGTTTGAAATTCGCTTGGGTGTGGGCACAGCCCAGATAATGCCCGCCCGGGCCAACCTCGCGGATTGCGTCCATGGCTTGGGCGTTTTCGTCGATCTGCACGCCTTGGGCCAAATGGTGCAATGTGCCCAGCTGATCTGCGTCCATCACGAATTTCTCGAAACTGCTGACCAGCCCCCCTTCCAGCCAGCCGCAGGCGTGCAACATGAAGTTCACGCCAGACAGCAAGCCCATATTCAGGCTGTTTGCCGTTTCATAGGCCGCCTGCGCATCGGGCAGCTTTGATCCGCAGAATGATCCAGCAGACCGGAACGGCAGGTTCATGCGCCGCGCCAACTGACCCGCACCATAGGTGATGTGCGATGCCTCGGGTGTGCCAAAGGTCGGCGCGCCCGAATTCATGTCGATCGAGGTCACGAACGCGCCAAAGATCACCGGCGCGCCTTTGCGGATCAATTGGCTATAGGCGATGCCCGCCAAGACTTCGGCCAACACTTGCGTCAAAGTCCCGGCCACAGACACAGGTGCCATCGCCCCGCCAACAATAAAGGGCGAAATGATCGCGGCCTGATTGTTTTCGGCAAACACCTTCAGCGCGCCCATCATGACATCGTCAAAGGTCATCGGCGAATTGATGTTGATCAGCGATGTCATGACGGTGTTGTTCTGCACGAAATCGGCACCGAACAGCACGTTGCACATGTCAACGGAATCCTGCGCGCGGCTGGGTTCAGTCACCGACCCCATGAATGGCTTGTCGCTCAGCGTCATATGCGCGTGCAACATGTCCAGATGGCGCTTGTTGACCGGCACATCCGTGGGTTCGCACACGGTGCCGCCGGAATGGTGCAGCCATTTCGACATATAGCCCAGCTTCACGAATTTGTTGAAATCCGCCATGGTGGCATAGCGCCGCCCGCCTGCCGCATCGCGCACGAAGGGGGGCCCGTAGACCGGAGCCAGCACAAGATTGCGGCCGCCGATCACGACGTTGCGATCAGGGTTGCGCGCATGCTGGGTGAATTCCGACGGCGCGGTCTTGCACAATTCTCGCGCCAGACCGCGCGGAATCCGGACCCGGTCGCCGGTCACAATGGCCCCGGCTGCGCGCCACAGTGCCAGCGCTTCGGGATTGTCGGGGAAATTGACGCCGATCTCTTCCAACACCGTGTCAGCGTTGCGCTCGATGATCTCAAGCGCTTCCTCGGTCAGAATCTCGAAGTTCGGAATGTTGCGCTGGATATATTTGGCCGTCTCAAACGACACGGCTGATCGCTCCGCCCGCCGTGCAGCCCCGCCGCCGCCACGCCCACGTCTTGCTGATTCCGCCATGTTGCTCATTCCTTTCGCCAAAACTGAGGTCTAGCTACTCCATTCCCGCGCCCCACTTCACGCAGATAACGGCCTTAAGCGTCAAAAACCGACATCGCGCCACGGTCCGTGACTTCTCTGGCTGAAAAATATCCCGGGGGTCTGGGGGCTGGCCCCCAGTCCACACTTGCCACGCGCATCTTCCCCCCATAATCAGGCAACATGACAGATATCTCCCATGACCGCCTTCTCATCATCGACTTCGGCAGCCAGGTCACCCAGCTGATCGCCCGCCGTCTGCGCGAATTGAACGTATTTTGCGAAATTCACCCGTTCAACACGGTGGATGACGCGTTTCTCAGGGATTTTGCCCCCAAGGCGGTGATCTTGTCGGGCGGACCATCGTCGGTCTTTGCCCAAGGGGCACCGATGCCGCCGCAAGCGGTGTTTGAACTTGGCGTGCCGATCCTTGGCATCTGCTATGGCCAGCAGGTGATGATGCAGTGCCTGGGCGGCAAAGTTGAACGTGGCCATGGCACTGCCGAATTTGGCCGGGCCTATGTCACGCCGACCGGCACCAAGCTTGATCTGCTGGACGGGTGGTTCGCCACCGACCGCGAACAGGTCTGGATGAGCCACGGCGATCATGTCAGTGCCATTGCACCTGGCTTTGAGGTGTATGGCACCTCGCCCAACGCGCCATTCGCGATTACCGGCGACCCGGCGCGGCACTTCTACGCAGTTCAGTTTCACCCCGAAGTGCATCACACACCCAACGGCGCGCGGCTTTATGAGAACTTCATCCGTTTGGCGGGGTTCAAAGGCGACTGGACAATGCGCGCCTACCGCGAAGAAGCCATTGCTGCGATCCGGGAACAGGTGGGTGACGCCAAGGTCATCTGCGGGCTGTCCGGCGGCGTCGATTCGTCGGTCGCGGCGGTGTTGATCCACGAAGCGATCGGCGATCAACTGACCTGCGTGTTCGTCGATCATGGCCTGCTGCGCAAGGGTGAAGCCGAAGAGGTCGTGACGATGTTTCGCGACAACTACAACATGCCGCTGATCCATGCCGACGAGCAAGAGATGTTCTTGGGCGAATTGGACGGCGTCAGCGACCCGGAAACCAAGCGCAAGATCATCGGCAGGCTGTTCATCGACGTTTTTCAGAAACACGCGACTGCCGTGGGCGATGCGAAATTTCTGGCTCAAGGCACGTTATACCCGGATGTGATTGAATCGGTGTCCTTTTCGGGGGGGCCATCGGTCACCATCAAATCGCACCACAATGTCGGCGGCCTGCCGGAAAAGATGGGGCTGAAACTGGTCGAGCCGCTGCGCGAACTATTCAAGGACGAGGTCCGCGCCTTGGGCCGCGAATTGGGTTTGCCCGCCAGCTTTATCGGGCGCCACCCCTTCCCCGGCCCCGGTCTGGCAATCCGCTGTCCGGGTGAAATCACCCGCGAAAAGCTGGCGATCCTGCGCGAAGCCGATGCCGTGTTCATCGACCAAATTCGAAAGCATAACCTTTATGATGATATCTGGCAGGCCTTTGTCGCGATCCTGCCGGTGCGCACTGTCGGCGTGATGGGCGACGGGCGGACCTATGATTTTGCCTGCGCATTGCGCGCGGTTACATCCGTGGATGGGATGACGGCGGATTATTATCCGTTTACCCATGACTTCCTTGGTGAAACCGCCACGCGCATCATCAACGAAGTGCCGGGTATCAACCGCGTCACCTATGACATCACCTCGAAACCCCCCGGAACCATCGAGTGGGAATGAAGCGCCTAAAAATTTTCATGCCTTCGGCGAGGATTTTTTTCCATTTGGAAATCATGGCGTGAGCCCGACACTGACGGCCGCGCTTTGGATGATCGGGTCAATAGCGTCCTTTTCGACCATGGCGGTGGTCGGGCGCGAGCTTGGCGGCATCTACGACACATTCGAGATCATGATGTATCGGTCGGCTTTCGGGGTCATCGTGGTGGTGTCGCTGGCGCTGGCCACGGGCACCTGGCGGCAGATCAACACGCGCAACATGGGCACCCAGATCGGGCGCAATGTGGCGCATTTCACCGGCCAGAACCTGTGGTTCTATGCGGTGACGGTCATTCCGCTGGCACAGGTTTTCGCGCTTGAATTTACCTCGCCGCTTTGGGTGATCGTGCTGTCGCCGCTGATCTTGGGGGAACGGTTGACCCGGATCAGGGGTCTGGCCGCAGCCATGGGATTTATCGGCATTCTGGTGGTTGCGCGCCCGACCGTTGACGGTATCAATGCAGGGGTCGTGACCGCGGCCGCGAGTGCGGTCTTTTTTGCCCTGACCATCATGCTGACCAAGCGGCTGACGCGGACCCAGACGATCACGACGATCCTTTTCTATCTGACCGTCACTCAGCTTTTTTTCGGGCTGGTTATGGCTGGGTATGACGGCGATATCATGCTTCCTGACATGACTTATGGGCCGATGTTGGGCGTCATTGGTGTGGCCGGTCTATTGGGGCATTATTGTCTGACCAGCGCGTTGTCGCTGGCCCCTGCCACCGTCGTCGTGCCGATTGACTTCGTGCGCCTCCCTGTCATCGCCGTCATCGGTATGTTGGTCTATGCCGAAGCGTTGGACATCTGGGTTTTCATCGGCGCGGCGATCATCTTTGCCGGCAATTACCTAAATCTTTGGGTGGAAAGCCGCAAGCCAACGAAGGTGGCGACGGCCCCTGTCTGACGCGCCCTGAATTGACGTTTGGTCATGCTAAATTGCCGTTTGGTCAAGGATTGACCTCGGCAACCTCTCTGCGCCTTAACCGCGCGGGAACGCGTCGCATCAGGTGGTCGGGTTCATGTACTTCTGGGGAGGAGTAATCAGTATGACACATAAACTATTTGCGATCGCCGCCCTTTTGGGTAGCACGACGGCGGCCCATGCGGGTGGCATCGATCGGTCAGGACAGGCCCTTACGGCGCTGTTCGAAAAAGGCCGCTACTTGGAATTCAGCCTTGGTGCCGTATCGCCGGACACGTCTGGTGTTGGCGGGCTTATTACGCCGGGCGTCAGCTCTGGCGACATGACCGAGACATTTTACCAATTTGGCGCGGCCTACAAGGCCGATCTGAACGACCAGCTGTCCTATGCAGTGATCTTTGACCAGCCGTTTGGGGCCGACGTCGCTTATCCGACCGGCACCGGGTATTTCGCGCAAGGGTCTTCGGCCGAGTTCAACAGCAACGCACTGACCGGTCTGCTGCGCTATAAGATGCCAAACAACATCAGCGTGCACGGCGGCATTCGCATTCAGACCATCGAAGCCACCGCCACCATTCCGTTTGTCACGTCGGGCCCACAGGCTGGCATCACCCGCCCCGGCGCGCCTTACAACGTGACCGGAGAGCGTGAAACTGGCGTCGGATATGTGTTGGGGATGGCCTATGAAAAGCCAGAGATCGCCTTGCGGGTGTCTTTGACCTACAACTCCAAGATCGACTACGATGTGAATACGGTCGAGAACTCCGCCCTTGGTGCCGGAATTGCCACTTCGACTCAGGTCGAGACACCGCAGTCGGTGAATCTGGAGTTCCAGACCGGTATCGCCGAAGATACATTGCTGTTCGGGGGCGTGCGCTGGACCGACTGGTCCAATTTTGAGATCGCGCCCGCCAGCTATGGCGTGCTGACCGGTGGCGGCAAGCTGCTGAGCTATGACAACGATGTCTATACCTATAGACTGGGTGTCGGCCGGCGTATGAGCGACACGTGGTCGGTCGCCGCAACCGTTGGCTACGAGAAGTCCAATGGCGGATTCATGACCAACCTGGGCCCGACCGATGGCAACAAGAGCCTGGCCTTGGCCGCGTCCTATACGCGCGACAACATGAAGATCACCACCGGCGTGCGCTATATCAACATCGGTGATGCGCAGACCGTCGCTGGCCCTGCCGCACCCGCAGGCATCTTCAACGACAACGACGCCGTTGCCCTTGGGGTCAAGGTTGGCTTCAGCTTCTAAAGCTGTCCCAGTCGATCTGCAGAACCGTCAGGCCCGCCGCTGCAAAGTGGCGGGCCTTTCGCATGGGCCGGCCATTCGCGGCGTGGGGGCAGCAGTATCTGGCGTATCTTTCGACCTTAAGGTAGTCAGGGAAAAACCGTGAACGATCAAGGACCCTGAACATGCTTTATCCCTCTGCCGATGCATGGCGTGCGGCACCGCGCAAAAAGGTGTTGGTCTTCGGCATGTCCGGTCTCGGCAAAACCCATCTGGCGCATTTGCTGCGCTGTTCGGGGGACTGGTTTCACTATTCCATCGATTACCGGATCGGGACACGTTATTTGGGCGAAACCATCGCCGACAATGCCAAAGCCGAGGCGATGAAAGTGCCTTTCCTGCGCGAACTGCTGCTCAGTGACAGCATCTATATCGGATCAAACATCACCTTTGACAATCTTTCGCCCGTCGCCACGTGGTTGGGCAAACCGGGTGACCCGTCAAAGGGGGGGCTGCCGATGGCCGACTATGCCGCCCGTCAGGAAGCCTTCAAACAGGCCGAGATGGCGGCCTTGTGGGACACCGCCCATTTCGCGCACCGGGCCAAGGCGCTGTATGATTATCCGAATTTCATCTGCGACACCGGCGGGTCAATTTGCGAATGGATCGACCCCGATGATGATCACGATCCGCTGATGCAGGCACTGTCGGCAGAATGTCTGCCGATCTGGATCAAGGGTGACGACGCCCATACCCAACAGCTGATCCGGCGCTTTGACAAATCCCCCAAGCCTATGGCCTATCAACCTGAGTTTCTGGCAGGTGCCTGGGCGGAATATCTAAGGGAAAACAACTGTCAGGAAGGCGATGTTGATCCAGATGCGTTCATCCGCTGGACCTATGCACGGGCCTTGGCGCACCGCCAACCGCGCTATGCGGCCATGGCCCGGTGGGGCGTGACGGTAGCTGCCGATCAGGTGTCTGCCGTCGCATCCGAAGCTGATTTCGTCGATCTGATTGCGACGGTGATGGCGGCCTAGCGCGCCGCGGCCCTTGGCAGTGCTGCCTGCACGGCCTATCTAACTCTATCCTAACGCGTGGAAATGCCCTGATGCCGATCAAACTGCCCTCTGACCTGCCTGCCTATTCGGTGCTGACGCGCGAAGGGGTGATGGTGCTGGACGAGCATCAAGCGGATACTCAGGATATCCGGCCCTTGCGGATTGCGCTGCTGAACCTGATGCCCAAGAAAATCCAGACAGAGAACCAGTTTGCCCGCCTGATCGGGGCCACGCCTCTGCAGATCGAACTTAGCCTGATCCGTATGTCGGACCACCAGTCGCGCAATACCGCGGCCGACCATCTGGAAAGTTTCTATCGCCCCTTCGAGGAAATCGGCGACGAGAAGTTTGACGGGCTGATCATCACCGGTGCCCCGATCGAGCATCTGGAATTTTCCGACGTCACCTATTGGGAGGAATTGATCCGTGTGATGGATTGGACCCAGACCAACGTGCATTCCACTTTTGGGGTATGCTGGGGTGGCATGGCAATGATCAATCACTTTCACGGGGTCAAAAAGCACCTGTTGCCGCACAAGGCGTTCGGCTGTTTCAGGCACAGCAATCTGATGCCGTCATCGCCCTATCTGCGTGGTTTTTCGGACGATTGCGTCGTGCCGGTCAGCCGCTGGACTGAAATGCGCGCCGCCGAGGTGGACGCGGTCTCGGGGCTGACAACCCTATTGGGCAGTGCCGAGGTCGGCCCCTGCCTTGTCGAAGATGCGGCACATCGCGCGCTTTATATCTTTAACCACCTTGAGTATGATCGGGACACGTTGAAAGACGAATACGACCGCGATCTGGCTGCGGGTACGCCGGTAACTTTGCCGCGCAATTATTACCCCGATGACGACGCCAGCAGGCTGCCGCTGAACCGGTGGCGGAGCCACGCACATCTTTTGTACGGTAATTGGATTAACGAAATTTATCAATCTACCCCCTATGACATTAATAAAATTGGGACGTAAAATGCTTTTCATTTTTTCCGTTTCGTTTGTGGCGCTGATTGCGCTTGTCCAGTGGCGCGCCCATCAGCGCGAAGTAACCGCTAACGCCAGCTATCCCCCCATCGGCGAGCTGCTGAACATCGACGGCGTTACCGTGCACGCCAAGGTTCAGGGAAGCGGCCCCGATCTGGTGCTGATTCATGGGGCCAGCGGCAACATGCGTGATTTCACCTTTGATCTGGTCGAGGAACTGGCGTCCCGCTATCGCGTGATCCTGTTTGACCGGCCCGGTCTGGGGTGGACGGATGTGCTGCCCGCCAATTTGGGCGCTTGGAATGCGTCAGCCGCGTCGCCTCAGGAACAGGCGGCCATCTTGCAGCAGGCGGCGGATCAACTGGGGGTGACCAACCCGGTGGTGCTGGGTCATTCCTATGGCGGGGCCGTGGCGCTGGCCTGGGGGTTGGCACGCCCGTCCCAAACGCCCGGACTTGTATTGGTGTCCGCGGTGTCAGAGCCGTGGCCGGGCGACCTGGGTTGGCAATACAAGCTGACCGGGTCGGCGATTGGCAGCGCGCTCGTGATCCCGATGATCACGGCGTTCCTGCCTGAGAAACTGGTCGCCGCCAGCGTCGACGCGATCTTTGCGCCGCAGCCGACGCCGCAGGGGTATGCCCGGCATATCGGCGCGGATCTGTCCCTGCGCCGTGGTTCGATGCGGGCCAATGCGCAACAGGTGAATTCGCTGTTGCCGCATATTAAAGAGATGGTCCCGCTTTACGATCTGTTGACCATGCCGATTGAGGTCGTGCACGGGACGATCGACAACATCGTACCGTTGGAAATCCACGCGCAGGTGTTGATGCCCCAACTGCCGGATGCCAAGCTGACCACCCTGCCCGGCATCGGACACATGCCGCATCATGTCGACGGCGGGTCGGTGATTGATGCAATTGACCGGGCGATGACGCGCGCGGGTTTGCGCTAGGGCGCGGAACGCTTCATAACGTTAATCAACCCTGTCAGGAGACCGCGATGGACCTGCCCTTTGACGGTGCGATCAGCGCCTATTTCAAGAATGATGCCCCCGACCCGGTGCGGCAAGCAATTCTAAGCGGCGACAGCGACGATATCCTATCTGCCAGTTATCCCCATGCCGAGCGTATGGGCCGTAAACGCTATAACCGCGAAATGGCGCGGCTGCAGATCGATTTGGTCAAGTTGCAGGCTTGGGCCCGCGACACCGGCACCCGCATCGCCTTGGTTTTCGAGGGCCGCGATGCAGCCGGCAAAGGTGGCGCGATCCTGCGGTTTCGCGAAAACCTGAACCCGCGTGCGGCGCGGGTGGTGGCGCTGTCCAAGCCCACCGAAACGGAAGCCGGTCAATGGTATTTTCAACGCTATATCCAACACCTGCCCACAGCCGGCGAAATGGTGTTTTTCGACCGAAGTTGGTACAACCGGGGTGTGGTCGAACCCGTTTTCGGGTTTTGCACCGCCGCCGAGCGCGAGGGTTTCTTTGCGCAGGTGGCCCCTTTTGAACAGATGCTGGTTGATGACCGGATCCACCTGTTCAAATTCTGGATGAACGTGGGCCGCGCCGAACAGTTGCGCCGGATGCTGGCACGCGAATCCGATCCGCTGAAGCAATGGAAGCTCAGCATGATCGATGTGAAAGGTCTGGCCAAGTGGGATGCTTACACCGCTGCCATCGCCGACACGTTGGCGCGGTCGCACACCGATGCTGCCCCGTGGACGGTTATCCGGTCCGATGACAAACGCCGTGCGCGGCTGGCCGCCATCCGCACCGTGCTGCACCAGTTCGACTATACCCAGAAAGACCCAAAAGCGATCGACACCATCGATGACACGATCTGCGGCGGGCCGGACATCTGGAATGCCTAAGCAGGGTTATCATCACGGCAACCTGCGCCAGGCGCTGATTGATGCAGCGCTTGAACTGATCGAGGCGCGCGGCCCGACCGGTTTTACCCTGTCCGAAGCTGCCAAGCAGGCCGGCGTCACACCTGCCGCCGTCTACCGCCACTTTCAAGGCCGCGAGGACCTGATTGCCGAAGCGGCGCTGCAAGGCTATGCCATCTTCGCCGACATCATGGAAGTAGCCTATCAATCCGGTCAGCCGTCTGCGCTGAAGGCGTTTGAGGCGACGGGCCGTGCCTATCTGGCGTTTGCGCGCCAGTACCCCGGCCATTACATCGCGATGTTCGAAAGCGGCATTTCCGTAAACCGCACGCCCGAACTGGCGGCAGCAGCCAACCGTGCCAACGCCGTGCTGGAACAATCGGCCAGCGATCTAAGCCAACACATCCCCGCCGACAAACGCCCGCCCGCCTCGATGTTCTCGGCGCATATCTGGGCGCTTAGCCACGGCGTCGTAGAGCTTTTCGCGCGCAATTCGCCGGGGCGGGCTTCGCCTTTTCCGGCTGATGACCTGCTGGAAAGCGGGATCGGGATTTACCTTCGGGGTTTGGGGTTGGTGAAACCGGACGAATAGGGGTCAGCGTCGCCCGCATCTTCGAATTTCATAAGATCATCCGCTCGCAGCGGCTAATTTGAGTCAATTTTGTAGACTTGGCGCACGCCACCCGATACGAAACTCCAAGTCGTCAATCAGCTTAAAGTGGTTCTTTTTTTGCCAATCAATTCCTTTCAAATTCAGGACGCAAGCTTTGGTATTTCGATATTTCAACCTGGAAATCACACGTAAAGATCGTCTTTCAAACCTGAAGGCCCGCGAAGATGGCTATTTTGATTTCGAGTTTATCAAGGCGATGCCACCCGAAAATCGTAATCATTGCATCGCGCTATTGGAAGACTCCCGATCTCAAATCAACCAGGACCTGTTCGTCCTCAGCCAGCTTGGGTTCAAGCGGGGCGGATTTTTCGTCGAATTCGGCGCGACGGATGGGGTCGAGTTGAACAACAGCTGGCTTTTGGAAACGAAATTTGGCTGGAACGGTATCTTGGCAGAGCCGGCGCGCGGATGGCAGAAAAACCTGGCTGAAAACCGCAGGTGCGCGATTGACCAACGGTGTGTCTGGAAGAGAACGGGGGAAACCCTGACATTTACCGAAGCTCAGCGCGGCGAAAACTCGGCTATTTCAAGTTTCGTCAGGCCAAGGCGGCGCATGCGCGGCACGAGCTATGATGTCACGACCGTGTCGCTGAACGATCTGCTGAGCGACCATAATGCCCCCGCGACGGTTGATTTCCTCTCCATCGACACCGAAGGCAGCGAATTCGACATTCTCAATGCTTTGGATTTTGACCATTGGTCATTCCGCGTCATTACGGTTGAACACAACTATGCTCCCCAGCGCGCAGATATCCACGCGCTTCTGACGGGCAAGGGCTATTCCCGCGTGTTGGAAAAGGTGTCACGCTTTGACGACTGGTACGTCAAAAATACCTGAACGTCGCTGCGCAAGCCTTTGATCGCGAACCCTAAGCCGCAGCTTTCCGGTTCAGATCAGCCATCACCTCA
>JBFGFW010000021.1:0-12336 GCA_041579395.1 Sulfitobacter sp. | reverse complement strand
CCCCAACCGTGCCCAACTGGCACCCCCCAATGCCAAAACAACGACGTCTGCCTCAACCGTTTGCACGCCATCACTTGTATCAAACGCCAGCGCGTCATCTTGCCAGCCGATCCACCGCCAGCGCGTGTTGATCTGCACGCGCAAATCATTCAGCCGCGCAAGCCACGCCCGCAGCAGTGGCGATGCTTTCATCGCTGTCGGAAACACTCGCCCGGTCGAGCCGGTAAACAGCGTTTGCCCCAAGCCCGCGGCCCAATCCTGCACCGCGTCACTGTCAAATGCCGCAATGATGGGCTTTAGATGCGCCTGTGCGTCAGTGAACGCGGCCATAAACGGCGCTTCGTCTTCGGCCTTGGTCAGGTTCAGGCCGGACTTTCCCGCCATCAGAAACTTGCGTCCCACCGATGGCTTGTGATCGCAGACCGTGACCGCCAGACCGGCTTCGGCCAATGCCTCGGCAGCCATCAACCCGGCAGGACCTGCTCCAATGACAATCGCTTTTGCAACACGACCTGTGGTATCATTAGACATGGGGTATCCCTTCGGGAAAATTCAGCTAGGTTCAGGGCAGCTTTAACCCGACCGAAACACGATTGCACCACCCTGCAATTCACCCCCTATCCGGAGTTTTCTTATGCGCGTTTTCATTCTTCTGACCAGCCTGGCCCTGCTTGCGGGCTGCGGTGTGCCTTTCATACCCTTTATCTAAGGGATCAACGACCAGCCATTTTGCCGACCAGTCCGACGGAGCGATCAGCGATTGGGGCGCACATCGCCTTGATTTCGGATGCAATATCTGGCGACGCAGCAACGGTATCCGCCACCAGGTTCTGCGCGGTCGCAAGCAACATGTCGCTTTCCACGATCCGGTCGATCAACCCAAAACTCAACGCTTCGTCGGCCAGGATTTTCTGCCCACCCATGAGAATAAGCTTGGTGCGCGCCGGTCCGATCAGCGCCGACATCCGCGCCGGATCGCTGGGCTGCGGCAAGAACCCCAGTTTCATCACCGGATAAAAGAACTTGGCCCCCGGTACTGCAATGCGCAGATCGCAGGCCAGCGCCATTCCCATGGCACCGCCTGCCAGCGTCCCGTTCAGCGCGCAGACGCTAAGGCCCGGCAATGCGGCAATGGCCCCCGACAACCGTTCCCAGATGTCAGAGGTGGCCAACCCCGCCCGCGCTGCGTCAAGGTCGGCTCCGGCGCTGAAAACCTTGCCGTTTCCGGTCAGGATCACCGCCCGCGCGGCCTGCGCGTCTTCCATGAAATCGGCCAGTGTCACCAGCATGTCATGGGTCAGCGAATTGGCTTTGTCGGGTCGGTTGATGGTCGCCGTCCAGATGTCACCATCGCGCGAAAGATTAATCATATCAGGCCAATTGATTTGCGAATGCTGTCGTCGCGCAGTGATATTTCCTCGCCGCAGAACTTATCTGCCTCGGCGCTGCACATCCACAGCAGGGCGCGGGCGGGCCAATCCGCAGGAATGTGGTCTTCCCACGCCAATGCGCTGACCGGGTTGATCCCGCTGGCCTTGATCTCGCGCTGCATCTGGGTTGCGACCGTTCCGGGCGACAGGCCGATGGCGCGAATGCCGTTGGCCGATTCTTCCAGATGCACGCAGCGCCCCAGCATGTTCACGGCCGCCTTGGAGGCGCAATAATGGCTCCACGCCTCGACCGGACCGTGCGCCGCCCCGGAACTGATGGTCAGGATTGACCCGCCACCTGCGTCTTTCATCACCGGCAAGACCGCCCGGATGCCATGATAAACGCCTTTGAGGTTGATATCGATCGCCTGCCCCCAGCCGTCGGGATCAGACGTTGCCAGATGGGAAATCGGTTCGATCACGCCCGCATTGTTGACCAGCACATCCAGCCCGCCAAAGGCCTGCACAGCCGTTGCCACCGCCGAAGACATCTCGCCAAAGCGTGCGACATTGCAGGGAATCGCAATGGCTTTGGGCCCGATTTCACCCGCCAGATCGCCAATTTCATGCTGAGACCGGGCCAAAAGAACGACATTTGCGCCTGCCTGCGCAAAAACCCGCGCCGTCTGCGCACCGATCCCACGGCTTGCGCCTGTAACCATTACGGTTTTGCCTGTCATATCCATTTGTGTCATTCCCTGAACTAGCGACATCCTGACGGCGGAATTTGCGCCGTCGGTGTCTTTTCCTAACGTTTGATCTATTATAATTGCCACACTGGCAAAAGCCCACCTCAAGCCAAGCACATCGCATATTGGTGACTTGGGCTTGGCTTGTAACGCGACAGATGACAATTATCTCATACCCGGAACTGTGCGCGCAGATGTTAGTCTTCGCTGTGCGACAAAGGAACTTATCATGACCCGATTCCATACCCGACTAGGCGCTGCCCTAGCCACGCTCGTATTTTCTGCACAAGGCGTTTGGGCGGATGTGAGCCCAAGTGAGGTCTGGCAGGACTGGCAAGATTACATGCAGGGCATGGGCTATAGCCTGACAGGTCAAGAAAGCTTGACCGATGGCAAACTTGCAGTCAGCGATGTGCAGTTCGATCTGTCCATGGACGCCGATCAGGGGCAGGTTTCAATGTCAATCGCCAGTCTGGACCTGGTCCAGAACAGCGACGGCACAGTGTCCATTATCATGCCCGAAGTAATGCCGGTCAAAATGGCGGTGACGCCTGCCGATGGAACGGGAAAGCCTGTCCAGATCGATATGACCGTCAGCCAGACCAACCACAACATGATCGTCAGTGGCACGCCCGCGGCCATGACCAGCCGCTATTCCTCTGGCCTGCTGGGGTTGCGTCTGGATAGGCTGACGGTTGGCGACCAAGGCTTTGGTGCGCAGAACGCGCGTTTCAATGCTCTGATGACGGACGTTGAAAACACCACCACCACGACTGTCGGTACCACGCGCGATTATGCGCAAAACGGGACGATCAGGGCCCTGACCTATGACATGCGGTTCAAAAACCCGAACGAACCCGCAATAGCCCAGATTGCCGGCACATCATCTGATCTGGCCATCAAGGCGCAGGGCGTGCTGCCGATCGGGTTGACGCAGGTCCGCGATATGGCGGGGATGCTGCGCGCCGGTATGGATGTGTCGGGCACCCTTTCTGCAGGCAACAGCACGGCCACCGTTGACATAACCGACCCCAATGATGGCGACCTATCTGCCGCAGCGGCCGCCGAAGGCAGCACCCTGACGGTAGAGACCAGCGCCGACGGCGTCAGTTATGCCGGGACCCGGCAGGGCATTGCGGTGTCGGTGCAATCCGCGCAACTGCCATTGCCCTTGTCGTTTGCGATGGACACTGCCGCGTTCAACCTCAGCGCTCCGGTGATGAAATCCGACGCGCCGCAGGATTTTGCCATCGGGTTGAATCTGGGCGATCTGACCCTGTCCGATGTGCTGTGGGGCATGTTCGATCCCCAGGCCAAGCTGTCGCGCGATCCTGCGTCGCTGGCGCTGGACCTGACGGGAAAGCTGACATTGCTGATGGATTATTTCGATCCGAAAGCTGCCGAACAAGCGACCGAAACCGGCACATTTCCGGGCCAATTGGATGGCCTTAACGTCAACTCGCTGATCGTGCATGCCTTGGGCGCGCGGCTGACCGGCAACGGCAGTGTGACTTTTGACAACGACAGTGCTGATGCAGACGCAGACGCAGACCCGCGCCCGGATCTGCTAAAGCCGGTTGGCGCGATTGATTTGCGTCTGGTGGGCGGCAACACGCTGATTGATCAGCTGACAGCCGCGGGGCTGGTCCCTGCACAGTTGGCCATGGGGGCCCGCTTGATGATGGGCATGTTCGCGGTGCCGGGCGACGGCGACGACACCTTGATGACCAAGCTTGAATTCACCCGATCGGGGGCAATTTTGGCGAACGGTCAGCGCATCAGGTAACCTGTGCAAAACCCGTGTTTTTGGCGCGTCCCTTGCAGACCTGCAACCGGGCCGCTAGCTGTCTGCTGAAATCCCAAGGAGCTTTCCATGTCGCAACCACTTGATACGCTGACCAAGGCACTGTTGCACGCCGCCAAAAGTGCCGGGGCAGACAGTGCCGATGCGATGGCCGTGCGCGGCACATCGGTCAGCGTGGACGTGCGGGACGGCAAGCTGGAGCAAGCCGAACGCGCCGAAGGTGTCGATATTGGGTTACGGGTCTTCGTCGGCAAGCGATCGGCGAATGTGTCGGCCTCTGACACGTCTGATCTCACGATTGAAGAAATGGCGTTGCGCGCCGTCGCGATGGCAAAAGAAGCCCCCGAGGATCCGTATACGGGGCTGGCCGATCCAGATCAGCTGGCCACCCGCTGGGACGTTGATGCCTTGGAACTGTATGATCCAACCGCAGAACCGACCCCTGCCGCCTTGCAGGACGATGCCGCCCGCGCCGAAGCGGCAGGTCTGGCCGTCAGGGGTGTGACCCAGGTGCAATCGGCCAGCGCCGGATATGGCGCGCAGCAGTTTCACCTGGCGGCCAGCAACGGGTTCGAAGGCGGATACAAGCGCACAGATCGCGGCCTGTCCTGCGTCGCCATCGCCGGAACCGGCACCGGGATGGAGCGGGACTATGATGGTGACAGCCGCATATTTCAGGCCGATCTTCGCAGTGCCGAAGACATCGGCACATCAGCCGGAAAGCGGGCTTTGGCACGGATGGACGCACGCAAACCGCCGACGGGGTCTTATCCGGTCTTGTTTGACGAACGAATTTCATCGACCCTGATCGGGCATCTTCTGGCCGCCATAAGCGGGTCCGCCATCGCGCGCGGCGCGTCTTGGCTGCGCGACGCGATGGGGGAACAGGTTTTGCCACGCGGCCTGTCGCTGATCGAGGATCCGCACCGCCCGCGCACAGCAGGCTCGCGGCCTTTCGACGGCGAGGGGTTGCCCACCGGCAAGCGGGTTATCGTCGACGACGGTACGCTGAAAGGTTGGACCTTGGATCTGGCCACGGCCCGCAAGCTGAGGCTGGCCCCGACCGGAAATGCCGCGCGCGGCCCCGGATCAAACCCCAACCCCGCATCGTGGAATATCGCGCTGACCCAAGGCGACGCGACCCGCGACGATCTGATCGCGCAGATGGGCACCGGGTTGCTGGTGACGTCGATGATCGGGTCGACGATCAACCCCAATACCGGTGATTATTCGCGCGGTGCCGCAGGCCTTTGGGTCGAAAAAGGTGAAATAACCCACGCGATCAATGAATGCACGATTGCCGGAAACCTGCGCGACATGCTGAAAGGTATCGTGCCCGCGAATGATGCCCGTACCTACTTAAGCCGTGTTGTGCCATCACTGCTTGTTCCCGGAATGACCCTTGCCGGTGAATGATCTGACCCTTCTGATTGATTGCGCGCGCAAGGCCGGGCAGATCGCCCTCAGCTTTGCGGGCGACACTGCAAAACGCTGGGACAAGCCCGGCGGTGCCGGCCCCGTGACTGAGGCGGATCTGGCCGTGAACGACATGCTTCACGCAACGCTGACCGCCGCCCGCCCCGATTACGGTTGGCTGTCTGAGGAAAGTGAAGATGGCGCGGCGCGGCTGGACCGGCGTCACGTATTCATCATCGACCCGATTGATGGTACCCGCAGCTTCATCGAAGGCTCTGACACGTGGTCCCATTCGCTGGCGATTGCCGAGAATGGCAGGATCACCAGCGCTGTCGTGTTCTTGCCAATGCTCGACAGGCTGTATGCGGCGTCTTTGGGGCGCGGTGCCACGCTGAATGGTGATCCGATCCGTGCCTCAGCTATGGTGGGGCTTGGCAACGCAACCGTCCTGGCCACCAAGCCGGTGATGGCCGCCGCGCATTGGATTGATGGCGATCCCGGCTTTTCGTGCGCGCATCGCCCTTCTTTGGCGTACCGTTTGGGGCTGGTCGGTCAGGGCCGCTTTGACGGAATGGTCACCCTGCGCAAAAGCTGGGAATGGGACATCGCCGCCGGTGCCCTGATCGTGACCGAAGCGGGTGGGATTTGTACAGACAAGACCGGGGCCGCGCTGCGGTTCAACAACGCCGATCCGCGCCTGAACGGTGTGTTGGCGGCCGGCGCATCGGTCCATGCCGACCTGCTGAGCAGCCTTGCCCCGGCCTGATGCAATGACTTAGATGGACCGCAAGGCCATCTATCCGAAAATAAAGGACTACCCCATGACACAGCGTCTGCACCTCGTTTTTGGCGGAGAACTTGTATCGCCCACCGGCACCGCCTTCAAAAACGTTGATGATATCCATGTGGTTGGCATCTTTCCGGACTATGCCAGCGCCTATGACGCGTGGAAAAACGAGGCGCAGCGGACAGTAGACAACGCCCACATGCGGTATTTCATCGCGCATCTTCACCGCCTGCGGGACGAAGCGGCAGCCGCCTCGTCGACCGAAGAACTGGGGTGATCTGACCCGTGGCACGATCGTTTGGGCTGACCGCATATCGCGCCTTTGCCAGACATGGGGCGGTGCCTGCTTTCACACCGTCTGCCCCGCGACCAAAGGGGCAATTGGTGTGGTGCCACGCGCCCGAACCCGGCAGCTTGCTGGCAATTCAGGACCTTGCCGCACGCCTGTGTCGCAGCCGGTCAGGTCTGACCGTACTGATCACCCTGCCGGGCGACGACAAGGCGACGGACATCCCGCGTTCTGCCCACCGCGACGTCATTATCGACAGGGTAGCAGATGATCACCCGACCACGGTTGACGCCTTTCTCGACCATTGGCAGCCTAACGCCTGTATCTGGGCGTGGGGCCGGTTGCGCCCGAATTTTATCATGGCGGCGGCCCAGCGACCCTGCCCGATGTTTCTGATCGATGCGGATACCGATGGGTTTGACGGACGCCGCGACCGCTGGCTGCGGGACCTGACACGTGAACTTCTGTCACATTTTACGGCGATTATGGCCCGGTCCGAAGCAGGATTCCAACGGTTGGTGCGCTTGGGGGTATCTCGTGATTCCATCGAAGTGACCACGGCGCTTCAAGCGGGCGGTCAGGCACTTCCCTGTCGTGAATCCGATCTTATCGACCTGTCGGCCGCGTTGGTGGGCCGGCCGATCTGGTTTGCAAATCAAATCCTTCAGGAAGAATTGGCAACGGTCCTGACCGCCCACCGTCAGGCGTTGCGCCTTTCGCACCGCTTGCTGTTGATCCTTCAGCCTGCCGACCCCAGCCTTGCCGACAGTTTTGCCAAGACCATAGCGCAATTGGATTTCCGCGTGCTCAGATGGGGTGACACCGGGTATCCTGATGCCTCTACCCAAGTGATGCTGGCCGATGACCCTTCCGAGATCGGGTTGTTCTACCGCGTGGCCCCGGTTTCATTTCTGGGCAGTTCCCTGGTCAGCGGGCCGGGCGGCTGCGACCCTTTCGAAGCGGCGGCCCTGGGGTCGGCTATCCTGTACGGCCCGAAAGTACGTCGGTTTCTGCCATCCTACACCCGGTTGGCTGCCGAAGGTGCCGCGCGTATCGTCAATGATGCGACGGCCCTTGGCACCGCGATCAGCCGCCTGATTGCGCCGGATCAGACCGCAGCGATGGCCCATGCGGGTTGGGATGTGATCAGCCGCGGGGCGGCCTTGACCGACAAGGTGATTGATCTGGTGCAAGACACGCTGGACCACCAGCAGGCCAACGTATGAGACGCGCGCCCGCCTTCTGGCATTTGCCGCAGCCCGACTGGCGCGCTCGACTGCTGCAACCGCTTGGTGCGCTTTACGCCAGGGCCACGGCGCGGCGGTTGGCGCAAGGCAAGCCGCAAACTTTGGGTATTCCCGTGATCTGTGTCGGGAATATCAACGCGGGCGGCACCGGCAAAACCCCCACCGTGATGGCCGTGGTCGAACATCTGCGCAACATCTACCACAAGCCGCATATCGTCTCGCGCGGGTATGGTGGCACTGAAAAAGGACCGTTGCGGGTTGATCCATCCCAGCATACTGCCGCGCGGGTCGGAGATGAGCCGCTGCTGTTGGCTGCGTTTGCCGAAGTCTGGGTCGCGCAGGACCGCGCCGCCGGCGCGCGTGCCGCGATGGCGGCCGGGGCCAGCGTGATCGTGCTTGATGACGGGTTCCAGAACCCTGCGCTGCATCAGGATCTGGCCATCGTGGTGGTGGATGCGGTCAAGGGGTTCGGCAATGGGTTATGCCTGCCTGCGGGCCCGTTGCGCGAACCGGTCGAGATTGGTCTGGCGCGGGCTGATCTGCTGCTGTCGATTGGCACGGACGACGATCAAGACACCTTTGACACCCGTGTGATCCCGGCCGACCTTCCGCATGTGCGGGCCGCTCTTGCCCCGTTGCAGACCGGCATGGACTGGTCGGACACCCGCGCCTTGGCCTTCGCTGGCATCGGCCACCCCGAGAAGTTTTTTGCGACTTTGCGCGGCCTGGGCACGGAAATTGTCCACGCAGAAGCGCTGGACGATCATCAGCCGCTGACCCGCGCCTTGATGAGCCGGCTTGAGGCCGATGCTTTTGCCAAAGGTGCGCAACTGGTCACGACAGAGAAGGATGCTGTGCGCCTGCCCGCAGCGTTTCGCACCAAAGTGATCACCTTGCCGGTGCGCCTGAACTTGCCGGAGGGAAACGCACTTTTCGCCGCGTTGGACAAGCTTCCAAGACCCGCCTAGGTGCCGAAATTTTCAAGAAATTCCGATCAGCGTCAGTCGTCTTCGCCCAGCTTGGGCGCGGGACGTGTCAGCGCCAGTTCAGCCCCGGAAAACACGAAGGGTGATCTGATCCCCGGCACCCCGTCCAATTCGATCTGCATGCCCCGCGCAACCACCTGAGGGTCGTCGAACATATCCTTCATGTCGTTGATCGGACCGGCGGGCACGCCTTTGTCTTCGCAAGCGGCCAACAGATCGTCCCGGCTACGGGTGCGCGTTACCGCGTTTAATGCGCCGATCATCCCGGTCCTGTTGGCGACGCGGTCCGAGTTCTTGGCGTACTCTGGTGCTACCGCCATCTCGTCCAGTCCCAACATCCGGCACAGACGCTGAAACTGCCCGTCATTGCCTGTGGCGATGATCACATGGCCATCAGACGATTCAAAAACTTCGTAGGGGGTCAGGTTGGGGTGCGCATTCCCCATCCGGTGTGGGGCCTTGCCCGTCGTCAGATAGTTCATCGCCTGATTGCCCGTTACAGCGACGGCGCAATCCAGCAACGCCATGTCGATGTGCTGGCCGACGCCGGTCTGGCTGCGCTGGTGCACGGCCGCCAAAATCGCGGTCGCGGCATAGATGCCGGTGAAAATATCGGTGATCGCCATGCCGTGTTTTTGCGGCTGACGGTCCGCTTCGCCTGTGATCGACATCAGCCCGGACATGCCTTGGATGATGAAATCATAGCCGGCCCGGTGTGCATAAGGGCCATCCTGACCAAACCCGGTGATCGAACAATAGATCAGCTAGGGGAACAGTTTGGACAGGCTGGCATAGTCCATGCCGTATTTTGCCACTCCGCCGGTTTTGAAGTTCTCGATCAGAATATCGGCATCGGCCAACAGTTCTTTCATCTTGGCCTGCCCTGCATCGGTGGTCAAATCGACGATTACCGACGATTTGCCCCGATTGGCCGAGTGAAAATAGGACGCGGACTTGTCCTCGCCCCGCTCAATGAACGGGGGGCCCCACTGTCGGGTATCATCGCCTGCGGGGCTTTCCACCTTGATCACGTCGCAGCCCAGATCGGCGAGCGTCTGACCCGCCCAGGGGCCAGCCAGAATACGCGCCAGTTCGATGACTTTCAGCCCGGCGAGGGGGGCTGCCATCAGTCAGCCAATGCCGCGTCGATGATATCTTTCATCTCGGCGTAGGACATGTTGGAATATTTCTTGCCGTTGATCACAAAGCTGGGCGTGCTGGTGATGTCATCGGCCTTTTGGTTTTCTTCCCACCATGCGACCAGTGCTTTCGCCTTTTCGCCATCTTTCAGGCAGACATCCAACGCGTCATTGTCGATTCCGGCGAGTCGACCGATCTTGCGAAGCTCTTCGACGATTGCGGCGGGTTCACCGGCGCGGACCCATTCGGATTGACCGGCATAGATCAGATCGGTGATGCCAAAAAACTTCTCCTCGCCACCGCACCGCGCCACCAGCGACGCCCACAGACCGTAGCGGTCAAAGAACACCTCGCGGTAGGTGAAGCCGATCTTGCCCGTATCGATATAGTCGGCTTTCAACTGCTTGTACGGTCCCTGATCAAAGGCCGCGCAATGCGGACAGGTATAGGACGCGTATTCCACGATCTGAACCTTGGCTTCGGCGTTGCCCAGCATCATGTCCTGGATGCCCGATGTTTCCACCTCGGCGGCATCTGCAGTCTGCGCGTTGGCAGCACTGGTCAGCGGGTTGATCGGCGTGCTGTTCACGGCATCCTGACCGCCAAAGGCATACCAGCCGCCCACGGCGACAACGGCCACGGCCGCAAGAATAGGGAAGGTACGTTTCATCTGATTTCCTTTGTCAGCGTTTGGTCTTGTTCAATATGTTCTCGCCCAGACGTGCAAGGGCATCGCGCAGACTTTCATCTGCCACCGGCGCTGCGGTCGCCAGCGCCTGTTCGCGCAAAATCGGGTCAGCGGGTGCAACTCTGGCCTTTGGTCTGGCCTCGAATGCCACCTGCCCTTCGGCAAAGCCGGTCGCCGCTGTCTGTGTGACGCGAACCCGCGCGATGGCGTTGTAGCCATAGACGGCGTTTACCTTGACGCGCAGTTGTTCCTTTTGCATGTCAAGCATCGGCGCATGTGATCCGGTCGTCAACAGCGTCAGCGTCGCGCCCATCCCGCCCCGGCCATAGCTGACCTCGACCGGTCTCGATATTGTCGACACATCCTGCCCCACGATCTCGGCCCATTGGGTCAGCAGCCGCGACTGCGCAAACCCACGGCTTTCACTTGCCTGACGAATCTTGGCTGAAAGCAGGCTATCGGTACGTTTGAAGCCTTTTGTGCTGGTGCGCCGTGGCGGCATGACTATCTTTCCCGGATGACTGCCCACAACATAGCGATCCCGCCCCATATCGCCAGCCAAACAAACCGCGAAAGGTCATAAAGATTGCGTGAAACCGACATAACCGCCGACCTGCCGCTGACCTTGCTGGCGTGGTACGATGTGCATGCGCGCACGATGCCATGGCGGGTGTCGCCCGCTGATCGCAAGGCTGGCGTGCACCCCGACCCCTATCGCATCTGGTTAAGCGAGGTGATGCTTCAGCAAACCACGGTCGCCACCGTGCGCGTCTATTTTCAACGGTTCACTGCACGTTGGCCCACGGTCGCCGATCTGGCGGCAGCGAAAGATGCGGATGTGATGGGAGAATGGGCAGGGCTGGGATACTATGCCCGCGCGCGGAATTTGCTGAAATGCGCCCGCGCCGTGGTCGATCTGCACGGTGGTCAGTTTCCTGCCGATCATGCCGCGCTGCTGAGACTGCCCGGCATCGGCCCCTACACGGCAGCGGCGGTATCCTCCATCGCGTTTGACCTGCCTTTTACGGTACTTGATGGCAACGTCGAGCGCGTGATGGCACGGCTTTATGATGTGCACATCCCGCTGCCCGCCGCCAAACCTGATCTGATGACATTGGCGCAGGCGCTAACGCCGCAACTCCGGCCCGGCGACTATGCGCAGGCAGTGATGGATCTGGGGGCGACGATCTGCACGCCAAAATCCCCCGCCTGCGGCATCTGCCCGTGGCGCGACCCCTGCGCCGCACGGGTGGCTGGAACTGCGCCGCAACTGCCCCTGAAAACACCAAAGAAGGCCAAGCCTGTGCGCCATGGCACAGTCTATCTTGCCCGGCGCGATGATGGTGCATGGCTGCTGGAAACCCGCCCCGACAAAGGTTTGCTGGGTGGCATGCTGGGTTGGCCCGGATCGGACTGGCGCGACATCAACGAGGCGCGCCCCGAAGGGATTCCGCCGATCGCAGCCGATTGGCAACCTTTACCGGGCGAGGTGCGACACACTTTCACCCATTTCCACCTGATGCTGACGGTCTTGCAGACCCAGGTTTCAGACGGGGTAATACCCCTCATCGGCCAATTCGTGCCGCCGGACGATTTCCGCCCCTCCGACCTGCCCACAGTCATGCGAAAAGCGTTCGATTTAACCCGCTAGCGGCACCGCGTCACAGTATCCGCGCCCGCAAATTTGCGCTATGATCCACCTCGTAAATCAAAGGTATGCCCAGATGAATCCGCGCAAGCCCACAATAACCACAGACCAACTGGCACAGGTCCGAAATGCCGCGCCTTTTGCACTGTCATTTGCCCTTGTGCCGCTGGCTTGGATGACCGCCCTTATCGGTGGCTGGACCGTGATCCTGT
>JBFGFW010000020.1:0-12357 GCA_041579395.1 Sulfitobacter sp. | reverse complement strand
TCAGCGACGTGCACGATCAGCGGATTGAAGCTGGGCCGATCCTTGGCCGCATAGATATTGGCGACCGCCGTGCCACTGCGCGCATCTGCCCCAAGGCCATAGACCGTTTCGGTCGGCAGGGCGACCAGCGCGCCTTGCCGCAAAAGCACGGCTGCGCGGTCAATGCCAGCGGGGTCGGGGCGCAAACTTTCGGTCATTCGGAGCCTTGCAAACTAATGACGCCGCGTTTCGGGTTGCGGCGCGGCATCTTGCACATCATTCTTTGCCCAAGTGCCCATGAATTTATCTTGGGCTTATCAGGTCGCGGTTCCGTTTGCCAAGCAGACGAACGCTATCAAGGGGAAAACCATGCCATATCGTGCCGCCGTCGAAGACTATAATTTCCTGTTTGATCATGTTGTGGGGCTGGACCTGGTCCGGGGCACCGAGAAATTCGCGGATGCAACCGATGACGTGACCCGCGCGATCCTCGAAGAAGCGGGCAAGCTGTGCAACGACGTGCTGGCCCCGCTGCAGCGCCCCGGTGACTTGCACCCGGCCAAGCTGGAAAACGGCGTGGTGCGCACGTCGCCCGGGTATGACACCGGGTTCAAGGCCATCGCCGATGGCGGTTGGATCGGGATGAGCGCGGACCCCGAATATGGCGGCATGGGCTTGCCGATGACCCTGACCAGTGCGGTAAACGAGATGATGAGCGGCGCGTGTCTGTCGCTGCAACTGGCCCCGCTGATGAGTCAGGGCCAGATCGAGGCGCTGGAACATCACGCCAGTGACGCGCTGAAAGAGCTGTATTTGCCCAAGCTGATCAGCGGCGAATGGACCGGCACGATGAACCTGACCGAACCGCAGGCCGGGTCCGATGTGGGCGCGCTGATGTCCAAGGCGAATGAGAACGGCGATGGGACCTACAGCGTTTCCGGCCAGAAAATCTATATCAGTTGGGGCGACAATGATCTGGCGGAAAACATCTGCCATCTGGTGCTGGCGCGTCTGCCCGGTGCACCTGCGGGGACCAAGGGCATCAGCTTGTTTCTGGTGCCGAAATACCTGCCCAACGAAGACGGGACACTAGGGCAAAGCAACGGTCTCAAGGTCGTCAGCCTAGAGCATAAGATGGGCCTGCACGGGTCGCCAACTTGTGTCATGCAGTATGATAACGCGACCGGCTGGCTGGTCGGGGCGGAACAGGGCGGTATGGCGGCCATGTTCACGATGATGAACAACGCCCGCCTTGGCGTGGGCGGGCAGGGCATCGGCGTCGCCGAAGCGGCCTATCAGCATGCGCTGGCCTATGCCATGGACCGCAAGCAGGGCAAGACGGCCCGCCCGGATGGTACCGGTGCAATCGTCGATCATGCCGATGTGCGGCGCATGTTGATGACCATGAAGGCCGACACCTTCGCCGCCCGCGCCATCGCACTGTCGTGTGCAGTGGCCATCGACATGACCAACGCAACGGGCGACGCCGACTGGAAAGCGCGCGCCGCATTCCTGACGCCGATTGCCAAGGCGTTTGGCACCGACACCGGCATGGCCGTCGCTGAAATGGGCGTTCAGGTACATGGTGGTATGGGTTTTATCGAAGAAACCGGTGCCGCGCAGTTTTGCCGCGATGTGCGCGTGACGGCGATCTACGAAGGTACCAACGGCATTCAGGCGATGGATCTGGTGGCCCGCAAGATGATGGACGGGGGCGAGGCCGCCAACCGTCTGATGGACGAGATCGAGGCCGATGCCGAAGCCGCCCGCGAGGCGTTTCCGAATATGGCCGATGCCGTCTGGCAGGCCAGCGAGACCTTGCGCGAGGCGACCGACTGGCTGGTTGATCAAAAGGACATGGACACCCGCTTTGCCGGGGCCGTACCCTATCTGCGTGCCTTCGCGCGGGTCTTGGGCGGGCATCTGCATCTGAAAGCGGCGCTAGCCGACAAGGGCGGCGCGCGTGAAAAACTGGCGCGTTTCTATATCCAGCGGCTGCTGCCGGAACATGTGGGGCTGCTGGCCCATGCGCAGGCAGGTCAGGCGGATCTGTTTGCGATGTCCACCGACGAATTGGCCGCCTGATGGCCAAGGACCAACCCGTCGGGCTGCGCTATCCTTGGGATACGCCGCCCGATCATGATGCCGCGATCGAGGTGGCACCGGGCGTCTTGTGGCTGCGCCTGCCCTTGCCGATGAAGCTGGACCACGTCAACGTTTATGCGCTGGATGAAGGCGACAGCTGGACCATCATCGACACCGGGTTTGCGTCAAAAAAGACCAAGGCGATCTGGGGCGCGCTGATGGCCGGGCCATTGGGGGGCAAACCAATCTCGCGCATCATCGTGACGCACCACCACCCCGATCACATCGGGCTGGCGGGTTGGTTCCAGACCGAACACGGTGCAGAGCTGGTCACCACCCGCACCGCGTGGCTGACGGCGCGCATGCTGACGCTGGACGCGCAAGATGTCGCTTCCCCCGAATCTTTGGCTTATTACCGCAGATCGGGGATGGAAACGGCGCTTTATGACAAGCGCGCTGCGGAACGGCCGTTCAACTTCTCGGACGTCGTAGCACCGCTGCCGCTCGGCTTCACCCGCATCCAGCAGGATGACACGATCAGCATCGGCGGGCGTGTCTTTGACGTGCATATCGGCAACGGCCATGCCCCCGAACACGCCACTTTCTGGAGCAGGGATGACAATCTGGTCATCGCGGGCGACCAGATATTGCCGTCGATCAGCCCCAATGTCGGCGTCTATGCGACCGAACCGATGGCGGACCCGATCGGCGAATGGCTCGAGGCCTGCGAGCGGCTGGCCCCGCTGGGACGCGACGACCATCTGGTTCTGGGCGGCCACAAACTGCCGTTCACCGGATTGCCCACCCGCATGCGCCAGCTGATCGACAATCACCACGGTGCGCTGAAGCGATTGCTGAGATACATCGACACGCCCAAATCCGCGTCCGAATGTTTTCCCACCCTGTTCAAGCGCACCATCGGCGAGGGCGAATACGGGCTGGCATTGGTTGAATCGGTGGCGCACCTGAGCCATCTTTATCAGACAGGCCTTGCGACGCGCAGCCTGCGCGACACTGACGGCGCATGGATCTATCAGGCAAAGGGATAGGGCGATGGACAACCAGATCAGGACCGCCGCCGAGGCGTTTGAATCAGACGCCCTGCCGCGCATGTACGAGGTGCACAGCGATCCTGATCGGCTTAATGGGGCCGAACAATCCGTACCGGCAGCCATCACCGGCACGCCGCTGGCCCAGAAGTCGCCCGCGCAATGGGCGTACGAACGGGTGGTGCTGTATCTCAAGAACTTCGAAGAGCAGTTGGACAGCGATCATGAGGTCGCCATGGGCTTTGCTGGCGGCGATGCAGGCGTGTTGCGGATCGAAGGGATGGGATATTTCGATCCTGACATCGTCACGTTCTACGGAGTGGGCAGTGACGGTACCCGAATGCAGCTGGTTCAGCACGTCGGCCAGTTAAACGTGGCGCTGCGCGCCTTGCCCAAAAAGCAACCGACGGAACCGGCGAATCGCATTGGCTTCAGGCTGGTCGAAGGCCTTGCGGCAAACCCAGCCGCCCTGCAAACTGAAAACACATGAAATCCGGCCGTTTTGACATCGTGACATGACTGGTCGAATGCAGTAACCACACGGTCAAACACCGACCAATACTCAGACGAAGGAATGCGAAAATGGCCAAACATGAACATGGTTCGATGGATACCACCACACAGGAAAAGACCTTTGACAGCTTTATGAACTGGGTAAAATGGTCCACCATCGTGATCATCGGTATCCTTGTCTTCATGGCAATTTTCGCGCGCTAAGGTGCGGTAGTACTAATTTGTAGGTAATGATTATGCGTGTGTTGATGGCTTTGGCCTGTGTCGGTCTGCTCGGGGCGTGCTCCAATGACACCGGGGGCGATAATTCCGCCGCCGAAGTGGCAGCGGCCGCTGTCGCAGTGCCTGGTCCGAAAACCCTGACCCTGATGACCATGGTGAACAACCGGTCGGGCAACGGCGGGCACACGGCGCTGGTGATCAATGGTTCGCAGCAGGTGATTTTCGATCCCGCCGGGTCATTTCGCGATCCGCGCGTGGTTGAGCGGGGCGACGTGCTGTACGGGATGTCTCCAAAGTGGATTGCGGCCTATAAATCGGCCCATGCCCGCAGCACGTTCCACATCGTCAGCCAGGAAATCACGGTGACCCCGGACCAAGCCGAGCAGGTTTTGCAACTGGCAATCAAGAATGGCACGGTGCCCGGTGCCTATTGCGCCAATGCCACATCATCCTTGCTGAAACAGGTGCCCGGCTTTGAAAGCATCGGGACCACTTATTATCCGGTCAAGCTGTCAGAACAGTTTGCGGCGCTGCCCGGTGTGCAGACGACGAAATACTATGAAAATGACGAAGGCGATATCATCGACGGAGTCAGGGCGGCGTTGCTAGCCGAGTAACCACAGCAGGCCGTACAGCGTCACGGCCCCACTGATGATTGCGACCAGCACGTTCTTGGTCGTGACCCCCACACCCAAGGTTACGGCAGCGGCGGCAATCCGCGGCAGGTCGAGCTGCCCGCCCGTGGCGGCGGGCCAGATCACCTGCGGGGCGACCAGCGCGGGCAGGATTGCCACCGCCGTATAGCGCAAATGGCGCAACAGCCAGGCTGGCATCTCGCGGTCGCCGACCAGCCCGGTAAAGACAAAGCGCAATCCGAAGCTGCCGATGCCCAGACAGATGATCACGAACCAAAGTGTTGTCTTGTCGATCATGTCACCACCCCATGTTTGCGCTCTAGCCACAGTTCGGTCTGCGCACCTGCGATCATCCCGGCCAACCCCGCCAGAATCAGCCCCAGCGAATAGGGCACGCCCGCCGTCAGCAATGCTGCCACCGACGCGACGACCGCTGCGACCACATGGGCGGGGGTGCGAAACATCGGGGCGATCATCGCCAAAAAGGTAATGGGCAGCGCGAAATCCAGCGCCCAGCTTTCAGGGATTTGCGCCCCCACCAACGCCCCGATCAGGGTGAACAGATACCACAGCGGCACAATCGGCGTCACGCAGCCAAAGAAGTATGACATCCGTTGCGGTATCGTCATCAGCGGCTCTTTTTCAAATTGCGCCATCGAGCAGACATAGGACTGGTCCACCGTCAGATAGGCGGCCAGCGCGCGCTGCCACAGCGGTGCCGCCCCGATATAGGGTGTCAGGGACGCCGAATACATTGCCATGCGCAGATTAACCGCCAGCGCTGACGCCAGAACGATGGCCGTGGGCGCATGTTCCTGCATCAGTTGCAGGGCTGTGAATTGCGCAGCCCCCGCAATCACGACAACTGAGAAAGCCAGTGTTTCAAACACGCTGAGCCCTGCTTCGGTCGCAAGGATGCCAAACAGCGATGAAAACGGGATGATCACCAGAATAAACGGGGCGGCATCGGCAAGACCTTTGCGATAGGCCGATTTCGTGGTGGTGATGGCCATGCGTTGCCCCTAGATTACCGGCACATGCTTAACTGTCGCCCCGGGGGGATGCAATTGTCTGCCAAGACCGATTCCGACACCTATCTGATCGCGCCTACGCCTGGGGCCGCGCGGCTGACCCGCGCCGTGACGGGCCGTGATCACACAGGCGCTGAGACCACGATCAATGTGGTCGAAGAGCGGCCGTTGACGATCTTTTTGAACGCGCAGGAAATCGTCACGGCGATGACCATCGGCGATTATCCCGAGTATCTGGCACTGGGGTTTCTGCGCAATCAGGGGATGTTGCGCGACGGAGAAGACATCACCAGCGTTGATTATGACGAAGACCTTGAGGTCGTCGTGGTGCGCACCGCCCGCAAGACCGATTACGAAGACAAGATGCGCAAGAAGACCCGCACCAGCGGCTGCGCCGTCGGCACCGTTTTTGGTGATATGATGGAGGGGTTGGAAGGTCTGGCATTGCCCGCAACCCCGGTGCGGACCTCGTGGCTTTATGCGCTGAGCGCGCAGATCAACCGCACGCCCAGCCTGTACCTCGAGGCGGGGGCAATTCATGGCACGGTGTTGTGTCAGGGGGACAGGCCCTTGGTCTATATGGAGGACGTCGGCCGCCACAACGCCGTCGACAAGATTGCCGGCTGGATGCTGTCCGAAGGCGTCGGCGCGGGTGACAAGATTCTGTACACGACGGGGCGGCTAACGTCCGAGATGGTGATCAAGACCGCGATGATGGGTATCCCGGTGTTGGCGTCCCGGTCGGGTTTCACCGCTTGGGGTGTCGAGATCGCGCAGCAGGTCGGATTGACTTTGATCGGGCGGATGCGCGGCAAGCGCTTTATCTGTCTGGCAGGCGAAGGCCGACTGGTCCGCGATGCCGACCCGGATCAGGTGATCGACGAGCCAAAGCGGTCAGGCCGCAAGGGGGCCGAATGAAACAACCGCTGGGGGTAATTCTGGCAGGGGGGCAGGCGACCCGAATGGGTGGCGGCGACAAGGGGTTGTTGATGCTGGGTGGCCAGACTGTGCTGGACCATGTGATTGAACGACTGGCCCCGCAGGTCGCGGCCATGGCGCTGAATGCCAACGGCGACGCGGCGCGGTTTGCCCATCTGAACCTGCCGGTGCTGGCCGACAGCATCGAGGGTTTTGCCGGACCGCTAGCCGGGGTGCTGGCCGGGCTGGACTGGGCGGCCTCGCAAGGGGCGGATGCGATTGTCACGGCCGCCGCTGACACGCCGTACTTTCCCGCCGATTTGGTGCCGCAACTGCTGCTGGCAGGCGAAGGGATGGAGCATCCGCTGGTCCTTGCCGCGACCCCGGATGCGCGGCGCGGCAGCGCGCGCCACCCCACCTTCGGGCTTTGGCCCGTGGCTTTGCGCGACGATCTGCGACGTGCCTTGGCCGGTGGTCTGCGCAAGGTCGTGATGTGGACTGAAACGCATGGCGGACGCGAGGCGTTGTTCCCGCACGAACAGGCGTTTTTCAACATCAACACCCCCGATGACCTGATTGCAGCCGAGGCGATGCTATGAAGATTTACGGCGTTGTGGGCTGGAAAAACGCAGGCAAGACCGGGTTGATGGAGCGGTTGGTGACGGACATTACCGGGCGCGGCATCAGCGTATCTACGGTCAAGCACGCGCATCACAGCTTTGACGTGGATCACCCCGGCAAGGACAGCCACCGCCACCGCATTGCCGGCGCGCGCGAGGTGCTGCTGGCGTCGCGCAACCGCATCGCGCTGATGCACGAACTGCGCGACGACGCGGAACCCCCGCTCGAGGCGTTGCTGAAACGCCTGTCGCCTGTCGATCTGGTGCTGATCGAGGGCTACAAACGCGACGCGCATCCCAAGGTCGAAGCGCACCGGGCCGAAACCGGCAATGCGCTGATCGCGCCCGGTGATGCGACGATTCGCGCCGTGGCAAGCGACGTCGCATTGACGCTGGATCGGCCGGTTTTCGATCTGAACGATACGACCGCGATTGCCGATTTCATCCTGTCCGAGGTTGGGCTTTGACGGGGTTTGACACCTTCGTCATGGTCGATTGGTCCGGCGGCAACGATACCGGGGCCAAGCCGCGCAAGGATGCGATCTGGGCAGGCGTGTCGCGCGCAGGGCTGGCAGAGCCGCCGGTCTATCTGCGCAACCGGGCCGAGGCCGAGGCTTGGATCGCCGCCCTGATCGTTGACGAACTGACGGCACAGCGCAGGGTGATGATCGGGTTCGACTTTCCCTTCGGCTATCCTGCGGGATTTGCCGAGGCGCTGACCGGCGACCCCGATCCGCTGGCCCTGTGGGACTGGTTCGAAGCGCGGGTGCAAGACGCGCCAAGTGCCAACAACCGCTTTGATGTGGCAGCCGAGATCAATCTTGGGCTTGGCGATGGCAAGGGGCCGTTCTGGGCCAACGGGCTGCCGAACCGCGACATACCGGGGCTGCCGCGCACCAAGGCCGAATATGCAAATCCGTTTCCCGATCATCGCGTTGCTGAAACCCGCGCCAAGGGCGCGTTCACCTGCTGGCAATTGGCCGGTGTCGGTGCCGTGGGGTCGCAAGTGTTTATGGGGTTGCCGGTTCTGGCCCGGTTGCGGGCGCGGTTTACCGGACAGATCGCCGTTTGGCCGTTTCAGCCCCTGACCAAGCCCGTTGCCTTTGTCGAGATATGGCCGTCGCTGACGGTATCCTCGGCCCCTGACGGCATGATCAAGGATGCGTGGCAGGTGCAGGAAGTGGCCCGGCAGGTGGCCGGCCTGCCGCCGGATACACTGCAGAAGATGCTGGACGTCGATGCCCCCGAAGAGGGCTGGATTTTCGGGCTGGGGTTCGAGGATTGGCTGACCGCCGCGCCGCCGCTGCGCAACGATTGTTTTGCCCTGCCACCGGGCGTGTACTGGACCCCGGTCGATGACGCCTTGGCGATGCTGCAGGACCGGCTTGCAGCGGTGACCGGGGTCGAGGATGTGGCGCTGGACGACGCCTTGGGCCGCGTGGTGGCGTGCGATGTGACCGCCCGGCGCGCCAACCCGCCGCTGCCGAACACGGCGGTCGACGGCTATGGTTTTGCCGGGGGGCGCGGTGACGGTACGCATGCCCTGCCGCTTGTTCAGGGGCGCGCCGCAGCGGGGGATGCGCCGGGATATGTGCCCGCGGGCCATGCGATCCGGGTTCTGACCGGGGCGGCGTTGCCTGCGGGCGTGGATACTGTGGTGTTACAGGAAGATGTGCGTATCGAAGGTGCTAACGTGCATTTTACCGGACCGATCAAGGCCGGATCAAACACCCGCAAAGCGGGCGAAGACGTGGGCGCGGGTGATACGATACTGACGGCAGGACGGCGCGTGACAGCCGCTGATCTGGCCCTGCTGGCGGCGACGGGTACGTCGGCTTTAAGCTTGCACAAACCGCTGCGAGTGGGGGTCATTTCAACCGGTGATGAAATTGTGCAGCCGGGGCAGACCGCCGAAGATGGCCAGATTTTCGATGCGAACCGTCCAATGCTGCTGGCCCTGATCAATCAGTTCGGCCATGTGCCCGTCGATCTGGGGCATGTCGGCGATGACCGTGCCGCCCTGCGCGCAACGCTGGACGGTGCCGCAGGCCAGGCGGACGCGATATTGACCAGTGGCGGCGCGTCTGCAGGGGATGAAGACCACGTGTCGGCCCTGTTGAAGGACGCCCAAGCCCTGTCGCTTTGGCGCATTGCGGTCAAGCCGGGACGACCGCTGGCCTTGGGGATGTGGCGGGGTATGCCGGTGTTCGGTCTGCCCGGCAATCCGGTCGCGGCGATGGTCTGCACACTGATCTTTGCGCGGCCCGCGCTGGCCGTTCTGGCGGGGCAGGATTGGCCGGTGCCGCAAGGGTTCGAGGTGCCCGCCGCGTTCGAGAAACGCAAGAAACCGGGACGTCGCGAATTTCTGCGTGCCCGCATTCGAGAGGGGCGTGCCGAAGTGTTCGCCTCGGAAGGGTCGGGCCGGATCAGCGGGCTAAGTTGGGCCGAGGGGCTGGTCGAATTGCCCGACACCGGTGTGCATGTGCGCCCCGGCGATCCGGTGCGCTATCTGCCTTACGGATCATTCGGGCTTTAGCGGTCAGTCGAACGTGCCTGCAACCCGGCCCAACAGCATAAAGGCCCGAGAGGTGCGTGTGTCGGCCAACGCCGAGATTTCGGCATCCGACGCGTCAGCCTCGAACGTCGCAAAGGCACGGTCGAAGCGCCGCAGAAAGTGATGTGCCGCGTCGCGAAAGATCGGGTCCTGCTTCATGCGGGCATTGGTCAGTGCCAGCGAAGAACGATCCCGGATCCCGCCCAAAGGTGCGATGGTGCGCCCGCGCGCGCCTTGGGCGAACTCGCGCCAGACTTCGGGGCGGGCACGGTCGGGGCGCAGATCATCCATGTAGATGCCGTCATGGCTTAGCAGGGTCAGCACGTCCTGGGCAGCCTGCACCAATTGCGACGCGGTCCGATCCTTTAGCGCCTTGCGCAGGGCGGCAAACCCTTCTTCGTCTTCGGTGGTTTCGGGAAAGTTGAGCGCGCGAATGAAATCGTCATGCGACAACGGTGGCGTCATGTCACCGGCCTGCGTGCCAAGCGCCAGCGTGGGCTGATCATCCGCCTGCTGTGCGACTTTAACGGGCGCTGCGGTGCGCGTTCTTGCGTCGCGGCGGGTATGAAACGTAGCCAAAGCGGTTTCGGTCTTGCGGGCGGCAGCGGCAATTTCGTCCAGCTTGCGGGAAACCGAGGTGTCGCCGTCAAATCCGTGGCCCTGTTGCTGGGCAATGTATGCCTGCCGGATCGCATCAATCGCCGCCTGCAAACGCTGGCTTTCATCGCGCATCACACGGCTGGCACGCGCGGCGGTGGCGGCAACCCAGATCATCGCGACGGGCATGAAAATCGCCAACATCGTCATGACAAAGCGCAGGCCCCGGTCACTTGCGTCCGGGTTGGGATCTGCAGGTTGCACCATGAAGAATATGGCCGATGCCAGCAGCCAGACCGCGCTAAGGGCGATGGCAATGATTTCGATGCCTGAAATCGCTTTGTCGTTTGGCCGCGCATAGACGCCAAACGGCGTCGATCGCGCCCTTTGGCGCGGCGGCTTCTGCTTGGAGTGTTCAGGCCCCGACGTATCGGTCATGTCAAACCCCCGGCTTATGCGTAAACGACTTTGAGAACCTCATAGGATTTGTCCCCTCCCGGCGTGCGAACTTCGACGCTGTCGCCTTCTTCCTTGCCGATCAATGCGCGCGCAAGGGGGGATTTGATGTTCAGCAACCCTTTTTCGATGTTCGCCTCGTATTCGCCAACGATTTGATAGGTCTTTTCCTCGTCCGTATCTTCGTCCACCAGTGTTACCTTGGCACCGAACTTGATCGATCCGGACATTTTTGTGGGATCAATCACATCGGCCAGCGAAATCACGCCTTCCAACTCTTTCACACGGCCCTCGATAAAGGACTGTTTTTCCTTGGCGGAATGGTATTCGGCGTTTTCGGACAGATCGCCATGTTCGCGGGCTTCGGCGATGGCCTTGATGATCGAAGGACGCTCGACCGATTTCAGGTGCTTCAGTTCGGTTTCCAAAGCGGTATGACCGGCGCGGGTCATCGGTATTTTTTCCATGGGTGCGTCCACGCAATGAGGATCGCACCCTGAACAACGTCCAGGGTGCGACCGATTTAAGTTGGTCCTTACCTGACCCAAACTCCCGCGTGATTGCAAGAGGCGATCATCGCGCGGTGCGACAAGGCGGAATGATGCCTTTTTGGTCACGGGGTGGTCTTGGGTTTGGGGCATTCGGGTTCTATTTTCAGTTTGAGTAGACCAGGATGCATTGGGGGGCAGGCCCTTGAGACTGACGGCGCAGCAATATTGCTGAAAAAGCTGTCGATTCACAGCAAACTGTCGCGCGGACCAATTTAACGCGGTGTCGCGATTGCAAAGTACGACTGGCTGGTTTAGCCAAATCCAAACCTGTTATTTGCCCGAAGAGGAGCCCCAAATGGCCGAAGTTGAACGCGAAACAATGGAATATGACGTCGTTATCGTTGGGGCTGGTCCTGCCGGTTTGTCTGCGGCGATCCGGTTGAAGCAGTTGGATGCCGATTGCAACGTGGTGGTTCTGGAAAAGGGATCCGAAGTTGGCGCGCATATTTTGTCGGGTGCAGTTCTGGACCCGATCGGTCTGGATGCGCTGATGCCCGATTGGCAGGAAAAAGGCGCGCCGATCAAAGTTAAGGTCAAGGAAGACAACTTTTATATGCTGGGCGAGGCCGGTCAGGTCCGTGTTCCCAACTTTCCGATGCCACCCCTGATGAACAACCATGGCAACTATATCGTGTCGATGGCCAACGTGTGCCGCTGGATGGCCGAGCAGGCCGAGGCCATGGGGGTCGAGATTTTTCCGGGCATGGCGTGCTCGGAACTGGTGTATGGCGAAAATGGCGAGATCAAGGGCGTCGTTGCCGGTGAATTCGGGATCAGCCCCGATGGCACCAAGGGCGACAGCTATGAGCCAGGGATGGAACTGCATGGCAAATACGTGTTCCTGTCCGAAGGCGTTCGTGGCAGCCTGTCCAAGCAGGTGATCGCGAAGTACGATCTGGAGAAAGGCAAAGAGCCGCAGAAATACGGCCTTGGCATGAAGGAAATCTGGGAGATTGACCCTGCAAAGCACAAAGAGGGCACCGTCACCCACACCATGGACTGGCCGCTGAACAAGAATGCCGGTGGCGGGTCGTTTATCTATCACATTGAAAACAATCAGGTGTATGTCGGTTTCGTGGTGCATTTGGGTTACAAAAACCCATATCTGTTTCCCTACATGGAATTCCAGCGCTTCAAGCATCATCCG
>JBFGFW010000019.1:0-12764 GCA_041579395.1 Sulfitobacter sp. | reverse complement strand
TCGCCTCGCGGTCCAGCGAAATGGACGGATTCGATCCATGGAACCCGCCCAGCAAAAGATAGAGCATCGGAATCACCGCGGCGCAAACCAGCAACGCCACTTCGCCACCAAACCAGAATGCCGCCATACAAATCGCAGGCAGAAATGCCAGCGCCGGCGGGCCCGACATCCAGTCTGATAGTTTGCGTGTGAGCCGCAGAAGTTTGGTTTCGAAATGATGCGCCATCTTACAATTTCCCCCGTTGACGCAACCGTTCGCATCAATAGGGTTTTTTTAGCCTGTCGCAGTGATGAGGGAGTTAATGTTCCCGATTTAGACCCGCCGAATTGACGACAATTTTAGTCGTTTCTGGCAAGTGCCGCGAAATCGAACAATGCGGGGTCCAGCAGATGCGAGGGTCGGGCATTCATCAACGCCTTAAACATCACCTGTCTGCGGCCCGGGCTGTTGGTTTCCCATTGATCAAGGATCGCCTTGACCTGTTGGCGCTGCAACCCATCCTGGGATCCGCACAGATCGCATGGAATAATGGGATATTTCATCGCCTTGGCAAACTTTTCGCAATCCACTTCGGCCACATGGGCAAGCGGGCGATAGACAAACAGATCGCCCTCTTCGTTCAGCAATTTAGGCGGCATTGTCGCCAATCGGCCGCCATGGAACAAGTTCATGAAAAAGGTTTCAAGGATGTCATCGCGGTGGTGTCCCAAAACGACCGCCGAACAACCTTCTTCGCGGGCAATGCGGTACAGATGGCCGCGACGCAGCCGACTGCACAGCGCGCAAAAGGTGCGGCCCGCCGGAATCTTATCCATCACGATTGAATAGGTATCCTGATATTCTATGCGATGTTTGACGCCCATCTTTTCCAGAAAGGCTGGCAAAACGGTCGCCGGAAAGCCCGGCTGACCCTGATCCAGGTTACAGGCCAGGATTTCGACCGGCAAAAGCCCCCGCCATTGCAGTTCGTGCAGAATTGCCAGCAGGGTATAGCTGTCCTTGCCACCCGACATGCATACCAACCACTTACCGCCGGGTTCGATCATGCTGAACTGGTCGATCGCCTCGCGGGTTTGGCGCACAAGACGCTTGCGCAGCTTGCGAAATTCGGTGGTTTGGGGCGCACCGAAAAAAAGCGGGTGAATGTCGTCAGGTTGATCCAGCATGGCTTTGGCTTAGATCAACTTTACGGGTCGATCAAGCGGCTGTAGGGGCTGATGGGATGTGCTATGCGATATGTTATGTTAATGCTGGCGAATGGTGGGGCTGGCGGGCTGTACGGGCAAACCCAACGCGGATGATCCGCTGCTGTCGAACCGAGTTCTGAAGATCTAAGACTACTTTGACGGCCACATTGTCGCCATTGGCCAGTTTCAAGATACATTCGGCACGGTGCGGCGGCGGTTTGTCGTGGACATCAACGGCACCTGGGACGGGCAGACCTTGATCCTGATCGAAGACTTCGTCTATCAAGACGCCAGCACAGAGCGGCGTGTGTGGAAAATGACCAAGACAGGGCCGGATTCCTGAACGGGAACGGCCGATGGCGTGATGGGTGTGGCCGAAGGTGTCGCACGGGGTGATACGTTTAATTGGCAGTACCAGATCGATTTGCCGGTGCCTGACGGCACGCTCGATGTCCGCTTCAACGACTGAATGTGGATGATCAGCGATACGCGCGTCTACAACCGCGCATACCTTACGAAATATGGCGTCGACATCGGCGAGGTGCATATCACCTTCGACAAGAAGCGCTAGTCGGGGACGTTGTCGACGCCGCTGCTGCCCCACGGGTGGCAGCGGCCGATGCGGCGGATTGCAAGCCAGCCGCCCTTGATGCCACCGTGCCTTTGCAGCGCTTCAAGAGCGTAGGCACTGCAGGTCGGCTGGTAACGGCAGTTATGCCCGACCCATGGGCTGAACAGCAGACGGTAACCTTTGACTGGCCACGACAGAAAGCGCGCAAGGGGTGTCATCTGAGCTTGCCGTGCAGGATGGCCAGCGCTTTTTCAAGATCACTTTGCAGCTGCGAAAAGGGCAGGGTGGCCGTGGCCCCCTGACGTCCGACCAAGACGTAATCCATCCCGTCCCGCCCCAGTTCGGGCAACGTCAGACGCGCGATTTCACGCAGACGCCGTTTGGCACGGTTGCGCGCCACGGCGTTGCCGACTTTCTTTGAGCAGGTAAAGCCCACGCGGATACCTTCCGCTTCGTCCGGGGCGCGTTTGCGCATTTGCAGGATGAAGCCGGGCATCGCCACGCGCGGCGACCGGGTGGCGCGTTGAAAGTCGGGACGTTTTTTCAGGGTGGTCAAACGCAAAGAAACCGCCGGTGGCATTTCCCTTTGGGCGGCTGTTATGCCATCCATGGGTGCCTCCGGCGGTGTCATATCTTGCGGTTCCTGAAAACGCGGTTTACGCGCTCAGTTCCTTCCGGCCTTGGGCGCGGCGGGCGTTGATGATCTTGCGGCCAGCTTTGGTTGCCATGCGCGCGCGGAAACCGTGACGCCGCTTGCGCACAAGGTTCGAGGGTTGAAAGGTGCGTTTCATCGCTCCGACTCCACTTAATACTTTAGCTTGGCACCGGATTCGGTACGTCACTGTCAATTCAAGCCCTGCCTCTAAAGCCGCAGCGCGCCCAAGTCAAACCCTTGGGAAGGTTAATTTCGCCCGACTGCAACAAATTCGGCGAATTTCACGCCAAATGTTTCAAGAGAACACGATTGCCCTGACGATCTGCCACGCAAGGGGCCATCAGATCAAGCGCACGTGAGCGCCCTATCTGCTTGCGTCAAAAGGGGGCATCTATGAAAGGACGCACATGAATGCGCCAGGCTTGGAAAGTGACTGCCGATGATGAGTGATGAACAAACAGAAAAGTCCCCGTGGCTTAGATATGTGCCGATGATCGTGATCCTTACGGTGGCCGCTGTCGGATTTTTCACGCTGCAAGACTATCTGAGTTTTGAGACATTGCGTGACAACCGCGAGGCGCTGATTGCATATCGGGATGCGCGTTATCTGCTGACCGTGGGGTTGTTCATCTCCGCGTATGTACTGATTGTCGGGTTCTCGCTGCCCGGTGCTGCCATTGCCACGATCACCGGCGGATTCCTGTTTGGGACTGTATTTGGCGTTTTGTTCAGCGTCACAGGGGCCACACTGGGTGCCGTGATGATTTTTCTGGCGGCCCGCATGGGGCTGGGTGAGCGGCTGAAGGCGCGCATGGATGCGTCAGATGGCACTGTGCGCAAAATCAAGGAAGGGATCGACAATAACCAGTGGTCGATGCTGTTTTTCATTCGCCTGGTCCCTGCGGTGCCTTTCTTTGTTGCCAACCTGATCCCCGCGTTCCTGGGCGTGCCGCTTTACCGTTTTGTGATTTCAACATTCCTGGGGATCATTCCGGGTTCTGTGGTCTATACGTCGGTCGGGTCCGGTCTGGGTGCGGTGTTTGCGCGCGGCGAGACACCGGACCTTGGCATTATCTTTGAACCGCATATCCTGCTTCCGATCCTGGGCTTGTGCGCTTTGTCGTTGCTTCCCGTCGTGCTGAAAGCCGTCACCGGTAAGAAAGACCTTCTTAAATGAATCATATCAAAACCGATCTACTAATTATTGGCGCGGGCTCTGGCGGGCTGTCGGTGGCGGCTGGGGCTGCCCAGATGGGGGCCAATGTGGTCTTGCTGGAAGGTCACAAAATGGGCGGCGATTGCCTGAACTACGGTTGCGTGCCGTCAAAGGCGCTGATCGCGTCGGGCAAGGCCGCCTATGGCCAGCGTCATTCGGCGCAATATGGTGTGGCAGACGGGCCTGGCAAAACGGATTACGCAGCCGCAAAGGATCACGTTGCCGATGTCATCGCGCAGATCGCGCCGGTGGACAGTCAGGAACGGTTCGAGGGTTTCGGCATCAAGGTGATCCGTGAATTTGGGCGATTCATCTCGGAGGACGAGGTGCAGGCGGGCGATACGGTCATCAAGGCGCGGCGCATCGTTATTGCCACGGGGTCGTCGCCGCTGGTGCCGCCGATCCCCGGACTGGACAAAACCCCGTTCGAGACGAACGAGACGCTGTTCGATTTGCGCGAAAAGCCGGATCATCTGCTGATCATCGGCGGCGGCCCGATCGGCATGGAAATGGCGCAGGCGCATGTCCGCATGGGCTGCAAGGTGACGGTGATCGAAGGCGAAAAGGCGCTGGCCAAGGACGACCCCGAACTGGCGCAGATCGTCCTGCAGTCTCTCAAGGACGAAGGTGTGGAAATCGCCGAAGGCGCGCTTGCGGCGCGGATCAGCGGCAAGGTCGGTGCGATTGAGGTTGAGGCGAAGGACGGGCGCGTCTTCAAGGGCTCGCATTTGCTGGTAGCAGTGGGGCGCAAAACCAACACCGACAAGCTGGACCTGAAAAAGGCGGGTGTCGAGCCGATCAAGAACGGCATCAAGGTCGATTCGTCGCTGCGCACCACCAACCGCCGTGTCTATGCAATCGGCGATGTGGCCGGCGGCATGCAGTTCACCCACGTTGCGGGCTATCACGCAGGTGTTGTGATCCGGTCGCTGATGTTCGCGATCCCATCCAAGGCCAAGAACAGTCATATCCCGTGGGCAACCTATACCGACCCTGAACTGTCGCAGGTGGGCCTGACCGAAGCGCAGGCAAAAGACAAGCACGGTGAAAAGCTGGAAGTCGTGCGGTTCCACTATCATCACAATGACCGGGCCATCGCCGAGCGGAAAACCAAAGGCCTGATCAAGGTCATGGTCGTAAAGGGCCGCCCGGTGGGGGCCAGCATTGTCGGCCACCAAGCCGGGGAGCTGATCAGCCTCTGGGCTTTGGCACTGGCAAACAACATGAAAATGAGCCAGATTGCCGGCATGGTTGCCCCCTACCCAACGATTGCCGAGATCAACAAACGCGCCGCTGGTGCCTATTTCAGCCCGCGCCTGTTTGAAAGCGATCTGGTCAAAACGGTGGTAAGGTGCGTGCAGCGGTTCATTCCCTAGGACACGCCGGCAATGTTCAGATCACTTTCAGGTCGACTGCTGATCCTGACCACCATCTTTGTGATGCTGGCCGAAGTGCTGATCTTTGTGCCGTCCATCGCGCGGTTTCGCGAAGAGTACATGATGAATCGCCTGGAGCGCGCGCAAATCGCGTCACTGACCCTGCTGGCAAACGATATGATCGATCCCGATCTAGAGGCGGAACTGTTGCGCACGGCCGAGGTGCTGAACGTCGTATTGCGCCGCAACGAAATGCGCCAGCTGGTGCTGGCCTCGCCGATGCCGCCTTTTATCATGGGCACTTACGATCTGCGCGACCCGTCGCCGCTGGAACTGATACGAGATGCTTTCGCGCAACTGGCCAACATCGAAGAAGGGGTGATCCGCGTCATCGGCGCACCGGTGCAGGACGCAGGTCTGTTGATCGAGATTACGATGGAAACGGCACCCTTGCGCCATGCGATGATCGACTACGGCATGCGCATCCTGGCCCTGTCGGCGGTGATTTCGATGATCACGGCGTACCTGCTGTTCTTGGCAATGCGGGCGTTTTTGCTGAAACCGATCAAGCGCGTGGTCGGGCACATGCAGAACTATGCCGTGGCCCCCGAAGACGCCCGGCGCATCATCACCCCGTCGGCTGGCGTGACAGAATTGCGCGAGGCCGAAGAAGCGCTGATGAAGCTGGAAACAGAACTGACGCAAGCCTTGCGCCAGAAAGAGCGGCTGGCGCAACTGGGCCAGGCGGTCAGCAAGATCAGCCACGATTTGCGCAATATCCTGACATCTGCGCAACTGTTCACCGACCGGATCGAGATGTCCGAAGACCCTACCGTCAAGCGGATGGCACCGAAACTGGTCAGCTCGATCACCCGCGCGGTGCATCTGTGCGAATCGACGCTTGCGTTCGGCCGCGCCGAAGAACCCGGCCCGACGCTGACGGTCAAACCGTTGGAAACCATCGTCAATGACGTCATTGATACCGAACGTCTGGCCGTTGGTGACGCAGATATCACCATCACTCCGGACATCCCCAAGGGCATGATGGTGCGCGCAGATCCGGAACAATTGTACCGCGTTCTGGCCAATCTGGTGCGCAACGCCCGACAGGCGATCCTGGCGACCGGTAGGGGCGGCCAGATCACCATCACCGCCACCGATCATCCTACCGCTTGGTGCATCGAGGTGCGCGATACCGGCCCCGGTCTGCCCCCCAAAGCGCGCGAACATCTGTTCACCGCATTTCGTGGGGGCGCACGCAAGGGTGGCTCGGGCCTTGGCTTGGCCATCGCCGCCGAACTGGTGCGGGGGCACGGCGGGCAACTCACTTTAGGCGAAACTGGCCCGTCGGGCACCGTTTTCAAGATCAGTCTACCCAAGGGTGATGGCACGTTCTAGACTGCGGTCACGAATTTGGATTTTGGCCAAACAAGGGGTTGCAAAGGATCGCGCCCACAACTAAACCCCGCCACAGTGGACCGATAGCTCAGCTGGATAGAGTACCTGACTACGAATCAGGGGGTCGGGGGTTCGAATCCTCCTCGGTCCGCCACTTTCCCCTTTTTATTTCAGATGCTTACATCGGCTTTATCAAACCGATGTCGTCGGGCCATTTCGTCTAGATTAAACAGCCTCGGTTGCCGGACCGATCAGGTACTTGCGCTCTGAAGTGACGCCTTCACCAGACTATCGCGCCACAGATCGTGCAGTCGTCAAGTTTGGTCAACTTTGCTACGCACCAAACGGGCGGAACTTCGCAGTTGAACAGAATCTTGCGTGGTGAAAGGGTGGCATTCAAACGCGCGTGGGGGACAATGGTCGGTTATTTCACACTTATTCTGATCTGCCAGCTGATTGGCGAAGTCGTCGTCGGCATGCTGGATATCCCCATCCCCGGGCCCGTGGTCGGGATGTCGATTCTCTTTATTATCCTGCTGGTCCGGGGCCGGATACCCAAGGGTCTTGGCCAAACGGCCGATGGGTTGCTCAATGCCATGTCGCTGCTTTTTGTGCCTGCTGGCGCTGGCGTGATGATGCATTTCCAGCTGCTGAGCGAGGCATTGCTGCCGTTGGGTGCCGCACTGGTTGTCAGCACGTCGGCGACAATCATCGTGACCGCGCTGATGATGCGTTGGCTGAACCGGGCTGGCAGGCATGAGTAGCGTTCAGGAAACCTGGGTCTACCTAAGTGCGTCGCCGCTTTTTCACCTGACCCTGACGTTGGCCGCTTTTCAGGCGACAACTTGGGTTTTCGAAAAGGGGGGGCGCAATCCCTTGCTGAACCCCGTTCTTGGTGCCGTCATCCTAGTTGTTTCGGTCCTGCTCGTTACCAAGACCGATTATGCCACTTACTTTGAGGGGGCCCAGTTTGTTCATTTCTTGCTGGGCCCGGCGACGGTTTCGTTGGCCATACCGCTGTACCGGCAATGGGACAAGGTGCGCGGCTCGGCTTTGGCCATCGGGAGCAGCCTTTTGACGGGCTCTCTGGTTGCGGTTCTGACAGCCGTCGGGGTGGCATGGCTTTTGGGCGGGTCGGAAACTTTGCTGGCCTCGATTGCCCCGAAATCTGCCACGGCCCCGGTCGCGATGGCCATTTCCAAGGATCTGGGCGGCGTGCCGTCGCTGACCGCTGTTCTGGTCATTGTTTCGGGTATCTTTGGCGCAATGTTTGGCCCGATCCTGCTGAACCTGATCGGCGTCAAGGATTGGAGCGCGCGCGGATTGGCCATCGGAACGGCCAGCCATGGCATCGGTACGGCACGGGCCCTGCAGGTCAGTGAAACGGCAGGCGCGTTTTCTGGCCTCGCCATGGGGCTGAACGCGGTGGCGACTGCCTTGCTGGTGCCGATCCTTTGGGGAATCCTGTTCTAGTCGGTGCGCGTCCGACCTTTGCCCAGGTCAGAGGTTGCGCATCAAACACCGTCGGCAGGTGGGACCGCACCGGGGTCCGGAAACGCCTTCAAGCCCAAGCGCGTCGCCGCCGCCCGCAGGGATTCCGCCAGCATTCGAGGGCCAAAGCTCATCTTCTGGTTCGTGCCGAACAGCAATGCAATGTCGCGGTTCGCAAAGGGCAGCTTTAGCAGTTTCACCACGACTTCCTCTCGAAAAATGGCCTGCCGACGCGCGAACAATTCAGGGATGATTGCAACGCCGGTGCCCGTGGCCGCCATCAGAAGGATCGAATCCAAACTGGTGCCTTCGTAATCATCCGACACCACGCCACCAATTTCGGCAGCCAACGCGTAGACAATGCGCGACAGACGATGACTGTTGTCCAAGGTCAACAACAACCGACCGGCAAGGGTATCCGCCGTCGCATCGCGCCCCGGTTGCGCCAGCGGATCATCCGTGGCCACCGCGACCCACAGCGTTTCGTTGAACAGCCTTTCCTGATGGGTATTGGGGTGATCTTCGGGCGTCGAAATGATCGCATCAAAGCGCCCCGCACGCAGTCCAAGTTCAAGGTCGCGGGTGTTTTCTTCGCGCACGACGATGCGCAGATCGGGCTGATTGCGGTGAATTTCCTTGACGACCTGCGGCAGCAGATAAGGCCCGATAGAGGGCAAAACCCCAAGGCGCAGCCGACCGGAGAACGGCGTATCGCTGGCCATGGACAGCCGCAAATCCTGCACCTGCGCCAAGATTTTCTGGGCGCGGGCCACGAATTCCTCTCCCTTGCTGGTGATATGGACGCCGCCCCGACTGCGTTCGAACAGGCGGATGCCAAGTTCCGCTTCAACCGCTGCAATCTGCGCCGAAAGACTGGGCTGGCTGACATTCAAAAGGTCAGCGGCCAGGCCAAAGCGCCCCAGGCGCTGCACGGTGACGACATATTCCAGTTGGCGAAGTGTGGGGCGCATCACATAGCTTCTTACTATGTATCTATTCGTAATCAAGTATTTTTCTTATCTATCTGCATCATGCATTTGGCGATCACATCACAATGGAGCAGCCAGATGCCAGGAATACTCGACACACTTGTGGGCAACCTAATTGTACCGACAATATTGTTTTTCGTTCTCGGACTGTTTGCGGCCTTTGCCCGCAGCGATCTTTCGATCCCTGTGGGCGCTGCGAAATTCATGTCGCTATACCTGCTTTTGGCGATCGGCTTTAAAGGGGGCAGTAGCCTTGCCGATTACGGGCTGCATGCGGATATGTTCGTGGTCATCGGCATTGGTATACTGCTGTCCCTGCTTATCCCGTTCGTGGCCTTTGCCTTGCTGCTGGGCATGACCCGGCTTGATCCGATGAACGCGGCGGCGGTGGCGGGGCACTACGGGTCGATCTCGATCGTGACGTTTGTCGCCGCCACCAGCCTGGCCGAACTGACCGGCATGTCTTTTGACGGGTATATGGTGGCCGTGGCCGCCGCGATGGAAGTTCCGGCGATTTTGTCGGCGCTTTGGATCGCCAACAGGTTTTCCGGCGAGGGCAGGATGGGGCCGGGGTTGTACCGCGATCTGCTGGCGAACGGATCGATTGTGTTGCTGGTCGGTGCCTTTGCCATAGGAGCGGCGACCGGTGACAAGGGGATGACGATGATTGCGCCCTTCGTCGTGACGCCGTTTACCGGCATCCTGTGTCTGTTCTTACTGGATATGGGTCTGTCAGCGGGCCGCAGTTTGCTGATCAACCGGCATCTGCTGTCGGCGGGGCTGTTTGGCTTTGGGGTATTGATGCCGATGCTTGGCGCAACCTTTGCGCTTGGGCTGGGAACGATGGCCGGGCTGCAAAGCGGCAGTCTGTTCCTGCTGATGGTGCTTTCTGCGTCGGCGTCCTATATCGCCGTGCCTGCGGCCATGCGGATTGCCCTGCCCAAGGCCGAAGCGGGCATCTATCTGACGCTGTCCCTGGGGGTGTCATTCCCGTTCAACATCACCATTGGCTTGCCGCTTTACCATTGGCTTGCTGGTCTGTGACGGGGTTTCAAGGCGCTCGTTGCTGCGAAATATGCGCGATTCGCCGATCATCTGCTCAAGTGCGGCGATCCGTTCCGCACTTTGATCCGAACTGCGCGACTGAACTTCGGCAACCAGCGCTTCGATCAGGAAATTGATGGCGAGTGTTGAATCCCAGCTTGATGGCACTTCGACCATGGCGCGGAAACAAAACTGCGCATGTCTTTCAATCGGGGATCCCCACGCATCGGTGAACAGCACGATGGTCGCGCCCTGTTTGACCGCCAGATTGGCCAGTTTCTCAAGCTCTTTTTCATAGCGCCGGATGTCGAAGACGATCAGCACGGCATCGCCGTTCATATCCAACAGGGATTGCGGCCAGACACTGGGGGACGAATCCAACAGCGTGACCTGCGGGCGGATGATTTGCAGATGGTTGAAAAAGTAATGGGCGTTGGACCGGGTGATCCGCCCGCCAAGCAGGTAGAGGCGGTGTTGAGGATCCGACAGCAACGCGGCCACTCGGTCAAATTCGGCAAGGTCCAGCCGTTCCAGCGTGCGGTTGATATTGCCCGAGACCGCTTCGGCAAAGCGTGACACGATGTGATGACGGCTGTCGGTCGGGCCTGGCGCTTCCAGCTTGGCCAAGGGCTGCTTCATCCGCGCGCCGACTTCATCGCGGATGGCGTCCTGCATGTCGGAATAACCGTCAAAACCCAGCTTGCGCGCCAGCCTGATGATGGTGGGCGATGACACCTCGGCACGCTCGGCCAATCGTGTGATCGACTGCAATCCGGTCACCAGCGAGTCGTCCAGCAAAACCGCCGAAAGTTTCCGTTCAGCCGCTGTCAGATCGGCCTGCTTTTCCTTGAGCAGATCGCGGAGCAACGCTTTTTTGTGCAAGAATTGTTCCTTTCGCTACAAGAGATCAGGCCTTGAAGCAAAGATTACAGAAATTTTCTTGACACGCCAGAAAATTAAGTCGTGATTGGGGAATACCGCAACAGGCAGGAACCCCGTGGCAGAAAGTGATTGGACAGCAGTGCAGTTAGTGAACGCCGATGGACGGGGGGCGTTGCTGTTGGTGTGTGAACATGCGTCGGCGTTTATTCCGCCCGAGTTTGATCAGCTGGGGCTGGACGACACGGTGCGCGGATCACATGTGGCGTGGGATATTGGCGCGCTGGATGTGGCAAACGCATTGTCTCGCATGTTGAAGGTTCCGCTGGTCGCTGGTGGAATTTCGCGGTTGGTCTATGACTGCAACCGGCCCCTGTCGGCACGCGATTCAATCCCGGCGCGGAGCGAAGTGCATGACATCCCCGGCAACGCAGATTTGACCCAAGACGACAGGCAAGATCGGTTTGACCGGGTGCATACCCCGTTTCATGCTGCAGTCGAAGCGGCGCTTGTGGCGCGTCGCCCGACCATGATGATCACGGTCCACAGCTTTACACCCGTCTTCAACGGCGTGCCGCGAGATCTGGATCTGGGGTTTTTGTATCACCGCGACGGTGCCGCCGCGCGGGGGTTGATGGCAGCCGTGCAAAACGGCAGCGCGATGAAATGCGCATTGAACCAACCTTACGGGCCCCAGGACGGTGTGACGTATATGCTTGAAAAGCAAGGGGATTCCAACGGCTTGCCTTCAATCATGATCGAAATTCGCAACGACCTGATCGATACACGAGGGAAGGCAGAGAAAATGGCGGAACACCTTTGCCGCGCGCTGATCGTGGCCTTTCCCGATGACCTCGAAAAGGCGGCGCAGTGAAAGCGATACGCAAATATATCGCCGTGGTGGACGGGTTCAACCACGGGCTGGGCCGGATCATGATGTACGGCATCTTTGCCTTGATGGGCATCTTGCTGTGGTCTTCGATGAACAAGACATTCTTTTCGCCGCAGCTGTGGACGCTGGAAATGGCACAATTTGTGATGGTGGGCTATTATATCCTTGGCGGGCCCTATGCGATGCAAATGGGGGCCAATGTGCGGATGGATCTGTTTTATGCCGAACTCACTCCGCGCAAGAAAGCCTGGACGGATTCTTTTACCGTCCTGTTTTTGCTGATCTATCTGTTCATCTTGCTGTGGGGTGGCATCGAATCCACAATCTATTCCTTCCAATATGGCGGAGAGCGGAGCCCGACCGCCTGGCGACCCTACATGTGGCCGGTCAAAGTCACGATGTGCGTCGGAATTTTCCTGATGCTGCTGCAAGCCGTGTCCGAACTGTTCAAGGACATCCTTTTCCTCAAATCAGATGAGGATGAACGCGATGTCCTATGAGTTGATCGCCATTTTGATGTTCTCGACGATGATGCTGATGCTGCTGACCGGTCAAAGGGTATTCGGCGCAATCGGCTTTGTCGCGGTGATGGCGGCCCTGCTGCTGTGGGGCGACAAGGGCGGCTATGACATCGGATTTTCCGCCGCGATCAAGTTGATGCGCTGGTATCCCCTGCTTACCCTGCCGATGTTCATCTTCATGGGCTATGTGCTGTCGGAATCGAAGATTGCCGATGATCTTTACCGAATGTTTCACGTCTGGATGGGCGGTCTGCGGGGCGGTCTAGCCATCGGGACGATCGGTCTGATGGTGATGATTTCCGCCATGAACGGCCTGTCGGTGGCGGGTATGGCAATTGGCGCGACGATTGCGCTGCCGGAGCTGTTGAAGCGCAACTATGACAAGCTGATGGTGACTGGCGTGATCCAGGCGGGGTCCAGTTTAGGCATCCTCGTGCCGCCCTCGGTCGTGTTGGTGCTTTATGCGATGATAGCGCGGCAGCCGGTGGGCCAGTTGTGGCTGGCGGGGGCTATTCCGGGCCTGATGATGGCGGCGATGTTCATC
>JBFGFW010000018.1:0-12995 GCA_041579395.1 Sulfitobacter sp. | reverse complement strand
GCCGGGGGCCTGGGACGGGATCAAGGGCGAGGTCGTGCGTTGGGCACATTGAAACAGGGGCTCTGGGTCACCACATTCTACCTACGTAATCAAAGAGGCCCGCATGCAAATTGAAAGTAATCTGCCGACCTTCGTCGATGTCGAAGCGCGGCTGGATCAGATTGCCCGGCGCTACAAGGGCGCAGGCGGCGTGGGGATCAATGTTCTCAATGTCATCGGCGGCAGTGCGGAAGGTTTGATCGAAAAGCTGCCATCGGCGATCCGGCGCAATCTGGAAGCGGCGACTGTCAAGGCATTGGGGCAAGCGATGAAAGCTGCCACGTCCAGCCGTGCGATGCTGCCCGACCAGAAAAGCTGGCTTAATCAGGCGGTAAGTGCCGCGATGGGCGCGGCGGGCGGCGCGGGCGGTTTGCCTACGGCCCTGGCGGAACTGCCGGTGACAACGACACTGCTGCTGCGGGTCATTCAGGGGGTCGCGGTCAAACACGGCTTTGATCCGCACGCCGAGAATGTCCAGTTCGACTGCGTACAGGTCTTTTCCGCCGCTGGTCCGCTGGCGGCTGATGATGGGGCCGATCTGGCGTTTCTGACGGCGCGTGTGGCGCTGAGTGGGCGGGCCATGCAGGCGGTGATTGCCAAGGTTGCGCCCCGGTTGGCGGTGGTCCTGGGGCAAAAGCTGGCCGCACAGGCAGTGCCGGTTCTGGGGGCCGTTGCGGGGGCCGCGACAAATTACGCCTACACCAGCTATTACGAAGACATGGCGCATGTGCATTTCGGATTGCGCAAATTGGCCATCGACGCGGATGTGCCGCACAAAGACCTGGTTGAACGCCTGCGCATCAAGGTCGGCCAAAAACGCGTCGCCTAGCGCCCGATGCTGCCCGGTGCGACCGTCGTCGCCTTGAGGATCGCATAGCAGCGCAGTCCCGGCACCAACCCCAGTTCTGCGATGGCGCGGGCCGTTACGCGGGCCAGCAGCCGGTCGCTGCCCGCACGCAGCGCGATGGCGGCCCCCGGCCCATCGCCGGGATGCACCGCGTCGATCACCACCGGCAAGACATTGACCGAGCTTAACCCGTCAGGGCGCGACAGCGACAGGATCACGTCCTGCGCCAGTACGCGCAGGCGCACACGGGCACCGACCTGCGCCTGAACGCCGGGTAACTCAAGCTTGCCCGCGCTGATTTGCAGGGTCGATATGCCATCCTCGCCATGGGTCAGCACGTCCGCTTCGATGACCGCACCCGCTTCGCGCACCCCCAGCAATGGCACGGCGGCAGGGTCGGCCATCACGTCAAAAAGCGGCCCGTGCGTCTGCACGCGCCCGTCGTGGATCAGCACCAGCGTGTCGGCAAGCCGGGCGATTTCGTCGACGGCGTGGCTGACATACAAGATTGGCAGACCCAACGGCCCGTCGCGTAGGCGTTCCAGAAACGGCAGGATTTCCTGCTTGCGGGGGCCGTCTAGGCTGGCCAGCGGTTCATCCATCAGCAGCATCCGCGGGTGGCTAAGCAGCGCACGCCCCAAGGCGACCCTTTGCTTTTGGCCCCCTGACAGCGTGGCGGGCGCACGGTCCAACAGATCGCGCAGGCCCAACAGGGTGACGACATCGCCAAGGCTGGGTCCGTTGTTCGTCGCGGGGGCATAGCGCGCCCCGAATTGCAGGTTTTGTGACACAGACAGATGCGGAAACAGCCGCGCGTCTTGAAACACGGTGCCAAGGCGTCGTTTGTGGGCCGGCACGAAGACGCCTTTTTCGGTGTCCAACATCACGTGGCCGTCCACCACGATGCGCCCACGATCCGGGGCCAGCAGACCGCCCACAGCGTTGATCACGGTGGTCTTGCCCGCGCCCGACCGGCCGAACAGGGCGGTGATGCCCGGACCAGCCTCAAGCGCGACCTCAAGCGCGAAATCGGCAAAACGGTGCGACAGAGACAGCGACAGGGTCATACGCCCGATATCCGTGCGGCAACGCGCCGGGCCAGCATCTCAGACAGCAACACGGCACCGACCGCCACAGCCGATGCCAACAAGACCATCGCCACGGCCTGACCCTCGCCGCCGGGGATTTGCAGCGCCGACCAGATGGCACTGGGCAAGGTCTGCGTCTGGCCCGGAATGTTCGCGACAAAGGTGATCGTGGCCCCAAATTCGCCCATCGCCTTGGCAAACCCCATCACGGTGCCCGCCAAGATCCCCGGCAGGATCAGCGGCAGGGTAACCCGGCCAAACACCGCGATGCGCGGCGCACCAAGGGACGCGGCGGCCTCTTCAAGGCGCGGGTCCACCGCCTCGATTGCCAGGCGCATGGCGCGGACCATCAGCGGGAAACCCATGATGATCGCGGCCAGAACGGCACCTGACCAGTGAAAGGCAAGCGTGACGCCGATCGCCTCAAGCGCCCGGCCCAGGGGGGCGGTTCGGCCAAAGGCCATCAGCAGCAGATATCCGGTGACCACGGGCGGCAACACCAGCGGCAGATGCACGGCGGCATTCAGCAGCGCTTTGCCCCAGAACACCCGCCGGGCCAGCAGCCACGCGACCCAAAGCGCCAGCGGCACCGCCAGAAGGGTGGCCAGACACGCCACCCACAATGACAGTTGCAGCGCATCCCAAGCTGCAGCATCCAGCGTCATGGGGTAACGGGGCCGAACCCGTGGCGGGCGAAAATCTTAAGGCTTTCAGGTGATTGCAGGTGGTTTAGAAAGGCGGCCCCGGCGGGGGTCAGCGGCGCTGCGGGATAGGTGATCCGGCTGTGCTGATCGTCCGGGACCGCATAGACCACGCGCACGTCGGGTTCGGCCATCGCATCGGTGCGATAGACGATCCCCAACGGCATTTCACCCGCGGCGACCAATGCCAAGGCGGCGCGCACGTTGTCGGTTTCGGCAAACATCGGCATGAGCGCCGCCCACTGGCCGGTCACTTCAAGCCATTCGCGGGCGTAGATCCCGGCAGGCACCGCGTCCCGCTGCCCCATCGCCAGCCGGGCACCGCCCAGCGAGGCGGCCAGATTGGCGGGGTCAGGGTTTATCGTGCTGTTTGCGGGGGCGATGACCACCAGACTGTTGGTCAGAAAATCAACGCGCGCCTCATCGCTGATCAAGCTTCGGGCGTGCAACCAATCCATCCAATCCGGCGACGCCAGAACGACCAGATCGGCGGGCGCACCGGCAGCGACCTGCCGCGCGATGGTGCCTGAGCCACCGAATGACAGGGACGTTTTCGCGTCATACGTCGCCGCGACTTCGTCCAGGGCACCGCGCAGGCTGGCCGCGGCGAATACCGTGACCGGTGCCGACTGCGCGAATATGGCAGCAGGAAGCAGCAGGATGGCAAGGAATGTCAGCAGTTTCGATATCATGGCCGCACTATCCGCCAACCGCAAATCGCGCGCAAGGGCGTGACTGGCGTTGTGGATTGTTCGGAGCTACACTTTGATTTGAAAGAATTACTGCGACCTCAGGACTTTGATGATCAAACAACTGCCCATTTCCGTTCAAGCTGCCCACAAAAGCGACGTGCGTTCGCAATTTGCGGCGCTGTGCTATCGCATCCGTCGCGGCAAGGTGCAGGTGTTGCTGATCACCTCGCGCAGGGGGCAACGCTGGATCGTGCCCAAGGGCTGGCCGATGGATGCGAAGACGCCGGGCGCTGCGGCCTTGCAGGAAGCCTGGGAAGAGGCGGGCGTGACCGGGCGGGTCACCGGCGGCTGTCTGGGGGTCTATTCCTATGCAAAGGCGCTGGAGGACGGGCAGATCTTGCCGGTTCTGGCCTTGCTCTATCCCGTTGAAGTCATCGCGATGGCGAAGAAGTATCCCGAAGCAGGCCAGCGCCGCCGCAAGTGGGTGTCGCGCAAGAAGGCGGCAAAGATGGTCGGGGAACCTGAACTGGCGCGAATGATCCGCGATTTCGATCCGCGCGGCGGTTTGCCAGCCGCTTGACGCACGCGTGCGTACGCACCATTTGCTTGTATAGGACGGACGAAACGGACAGACTTGGGGTAAGATGATCCAATTCAATCTCAAATGCGACCAGGATCACCGCTTTGACAGCTGGTTCAAATCGGCAGCGGCCTTTGAGGTGCTGTCGGTCGCGGGACATTTGAGTTGTGCCGTTTGCGGGTCTGTCACGGTCAGCAAGGCGATCATGGCCCCACGCGTGTCCACGCGAAACGGCGCCGCGCCACACGTGACACCGCAGCAACCTGATCAGCCGTTGCCTATGCTTTCGACGCCAGTGACGGATGTTGAAAAAGCGCTGAGCGCATTGCGCAAGAAGGTCGAAGCCACCTCCGATTACGTCGGTGCGGATTTCGCGCGCGAGGCGCGTGCGATGCATGCCGGTGAGGTACCCGAAAGGTCAATCTATGGCGAGGCGCGGCTGGATCAGGCGCGGGCGCTGGTCGAAGAAGGCATCCCGCTGATGCCGCTGCCGTTCCGGCCGAAAAGAACCACCCAGTAGTTCATCGTCGCCAGATCCGGATCGGCCTGCCGGGGGAATGACCGTGCGGAAAAAGGAAAAACTGACATGACGATTGTGATTACAGGGGCAAGCCGCGGCATCGGGGCCGGGCTGGCGGCGCACTACAGGGCGGCAGGGCAGAAGGTGTTCGGCACCGGGCGGTCGCCGGTGGCCGACATCCAGCTGGACGTGACCAGGCCCGCGGATCACACCGCGATGGCCGCCGCCTTGGGCGACCGTGCCGTGGACCTGCTGGTGTGCAATGCGGGTGTCTATCTGGACAAGGGCGACAAGATCGACACAGGCTTTGGCGCAGACATCTGGGCGCACAGCTTTGCGACCAACGTGACGGGGGTGTTCCTTGCCATTCAGGCCGTGCTGCCACATCTGCGCCGGGCCAAGGCCCCGAAAATCGCTATCATCTCGTCGCAGATGGCGTCGTCGGAATTGGCACCGGGGGGCAGCTATATCTACCGCGCGTCCAAGGCGGCGGCGCTGAACCTGGGCCGCAACCTGGCGACCGATCTGAAGCGCGAGGGGGTCGCCGTGGGCATCTATCATCCGGGTTGGGTTCAGACGGACATGGGCGGCAATGCGGCCGCAATCACGGTGGACGCGTCGGTTTCGGGTCTGGCCGCGCGCTTCGCGGCGCTGGACCTGGACAGCACCGGCTGCTTTGAGACCTGGGATGGGAGCGCGCATCCGTTTTGATGTTGGTGGGCTTTGCCGCATTTCGCAGACATCCGGGGCGTTGCCCGGGACCCCAGGATATTTGAAAGCCAGAGAAGACACGCACCCTTGGGCTTGCTAAGGGTGGGGTGAGGGCGTAAACCGCGCCGGAGTTTTACGGCGGGGGACATATGCCTGTTCTGGTGATGAAATTTGGTGGCACATCAGTGGCCACGCTGGACCGGATCAGACGCGCTGCCAAGCGGGTGGGCGTCGAAGTGTCCAAAGGCTATGACGTGATTGTCATCGTGTCCGCGATGTCGGGCAAGACCAATGAACTGGTTGGATGGGTCAATGAAACCTCGCCGCTTTATGATGCGCGTGAGTATGACGCGGTTGTATCGTCGGGCGAGAATGTGACCGCCGGGCTAATGGCGTTGACACTGCAGGAGATGGATATCCCGGCGCGCAGCTGGCAGGGCTGGCAGGTGCCGGTCAAGACCACGTCGGCCCATTCATCGGCGCGGATCGAAGATATCCCGCCGGGCAACATCACTGCGAAGTTTGCGGAAGGCATGAAGGTCGCCGTTGTCGCCGGTTTTCAGGGGGTCAGCCCCGAAGGGCGGATCACGACGCTGGGGCGTGGCGGGTCCGATACGACTGCGGTTGCCTTTGCCGCGGCCTTTGAGGCCGAGCGCTGTGATATCTATACGGACGTTGACGGGGTCTATACCACCGACCCCCGGATCACGTCCAAGGCGCGCAAGCTGGACAGGATTGCGTTTGAAGAGATGCTTGAGCTTGCGTCGCTCGGGGCCAAGGTGTTGCAGACCCGGTCTGTTGAATTGGCAATGCGTTACAAGGTGAAGCTGCGTGTGCTGAGCAGTTTTGAAGAACAATCGGACGAAGCTGGCACGCTGGTCTGCGCTGAGGAGGAAATCATGGAAAGCAATGTTGTGGCCGGTGTCGCATTTTCACGCGACGAGGCAAAGATGACCCTGGTGTCTGTGGCCGACCGCCCCGGCATCGCGGCCGCGATCTTCACCGCGCTGAGCGATGGTGGCGTTAATGTGGATATGATCGTTCAGAACATATCGGAGGAGGGGCGCACGGACATGACCTGGTCCTGCCCCGTCGACCAGATCAAGCGCGCGGAAAAGGCGATGGACATAGCCAAGACCAGCGGCGCGATCAATTTTCACGAGCTGATCGTCGACATGGACGTGGCCAAGGTATCGGTCGTGGGAATCGGCATGCGCAGCCACACCGGCGTTGCGGCAAAGATGTTTCAAGTGCTTTCAAACGAGGGCATCAACATCAAGGTCATCACCACGTCAGAGATCAAGATTTCGGTGTTGATCGACCGGAAATACATGGAACTGGCGGTTCAGGCGCTGCACGACGCATTCGAGTTGCACAAGGCCGCCTGAATCTTTGGCAACCATGGGGCAGCGCGCCGCATTTCTTCGCGCTTGAGTGGTGTATCCCCTTTTGTGTTACCCCGCACAGGTGCTAGTCATTGGCGATATCGGGCGTTTCAATTTTGGTATGTCTGTGGTCTAAGCTGGCTTTGCGAGGGGGCTGATGCACATGGTCGACGGGATCGAAACAGAGAGCCGCAAGCTCTTGGGTCGCTTGCGCGACGCCATGGCCAGCGACGACGCCGGTCAGGAGCGGCTGGACAAGATCACCCATTTGATCGCCACCTCAATGGGGTGCGAGGTTTGCTCAATCTACCTGTTTCGGGACGAAGACACGCTTGAGCTGTGCGCGACCGAGGGCTTGAAGGCCAGCGCCGTTCACGAGACGCGAATGAAGCTGGGCGAGGGCCTTGTTGGCCGCGTGACCAAACGCAAACGCGTCATCAACACCCCCAACGCGCCGCAAGCCCCCGGTTTCCGGTTCATGCCCGAAACCGGCGAAGAGATCTATTCAAGCTTTCTGGGCATACCCGTTCAGCGGGTCGGCGAAATGCTGGGCGTTTTGGTCGTGCAATCCAAAGCTGCCCGTGAGTTCTCTGCCGACGAAGTCTATGCGCTGGAAGTGGTGGCCATGGTGCTGGCCGAAATGACAGAGCTTGGCGTGTTTGTCGGCGAGGGGGCGGCCATGTCCGCGCGCCACAGTCAGCCGGTCTTGATCCGTGGCACCGTTGGACAGGAAGGCGTGGCCGAAGGGCATGTCTGGTTGCATGAACCGCGCGTTGTCGTGTCGAACCTCGTGACCGACGACCCGGTGCGCGAAACAGAGCGGCTGCATGAAGCGGTCGATACCCTGCGCGTCAGCGTCGATCAGATGATGGCAATGGCGGGCGGCGACAAGGACCAGCAGCAGGTGCTGGAAGCCTACCGGATGTTTGCCAATTCCAAAGGCTGGATGCGCCGGATGGAGGAGGACATCAGCCGTGGCTTGTCTGCAGAAGCCGCTGTCGAAAAGGAACAGTCGCTAGCGCGGGCACGGATGGGTCAGGCCAGCGATTCCTATTTGCGCGAACGGCTGTCTGATTTGGATGATCTGAGCAACCGTTTGCTGCGGACGTTGACAGGGCAGGGGCTGGACACCGGTGCCGAAATGCCTGCGAACCCAATTCTGGTCGCGCGCAACATCGGCCCGGCAGAACTGCTGGAATATGGCCGCAGCTTGCGCGGTATCGTGCTCGAGGGGGGGTCGGTCGGATCTCACGCCACCATCGTCGCGCGGGCCCTGGCGATCCCGCTGATCGTGCACGCCGCAGGTATCACCAACGACGCGCTGAACGGCGACCGGATCATGGTGGACGGGGAGCAGGGCCTGGTTCACCTGCGCCCCGAAGAAACAGTGGCGTCGGCATTCCGCGACAAGATCGCGATGCAGGCCGAAGCACAGGAACGCTATGCCTCGATCCGCGATAAACCGGCAGAAACCAAATGCGGTACCACCATCGGGTTGCACATGAACGCCGGTCTGATGGCCGATCTGCCGTCACTGGAAGGGTCGGGAGCCGAAGGCGTCGGGCTGTTCCGCACCGAACTGCAGTTTCTTGTGCGCACCAAGATGCCCAAACGGTCAGAGTTGTCCGGCATGTACAGCCGCGTTCTGGATGCGGCCAAGGGCAAGCGCGTGGTGTTTCGCACGCTCGACATCGGGTCGGACAAGGTCTTGCCCTACATGAAGCCCAATGACGAGCCGAACCCGGCACTGGGGTGGCGCGCGATCCGCGTCGGTCTGGACAAGCCCGGGATCATGCGCATGCAGTTGCAGGCGCTGATCCGTGCTGCAAGCGGACGGCCTTTGTCTGTGATGTTTCCCTTCGTCGCGCAATTCGAGGAATACCGCGCGGCGCGCGCCGAGGTGGACAAGACGCTGGCCCGCGAAGCGCGGCTTGGACACGTCTTGCCGTCGCACATCGAGGTCGGGGCCATGCTTGAAACTCCGTCACTGGCCTTTGCGCCGAAGAAATTCTTTGAAGAGGTCGAGTTCTTGTCGATCGGCGGCAACGACCTGAAACAGTTCTTCTTTGCTGCGGACCGGGAAAACGAGCTGGTGCGCCGGCGCTATGACACGCTGAACGTCAGTTTCCTCAGCTTCCTCGAAGGCATCGTCGGGCGCTGTCAGGAAACCAAGACGCCGCTTTCGTTTTGTGGCGAAGATGCGGGTCGTCCCGTCGAAGCATTATGTTTTGCCGCAATCGGAATCGATTCGCTGTCGATGCGCCCGGCATCCATCGGGCCGGTCAAAAGCCTGCTGCGGCGGTCGAATCTGGGCGAAGTGCGACAGATCATCAATGACGCGCGTGATCGGGGCGACCAGTCGGTTCGGGCCGCCGTGATGGACTATTTGCGTGAGCAACCCGCAGAGGTGCGTAGCAAACCCTGACAGCGCTTGAAGGTGTTCTGTTAAAGATCAGCTTCACTAAGGCGCTGTGGAAGGCATGGCCATGCGTCAATCCGGGCAGCACAGGATGCCGTCGAAGAATTGGATGGCGATGCGAAGTCGCAAGACGCGTCGCAGCCTTACTGGCGCTTACGAAGCGTCGTTGCATTGCAAGTTTCGAACCAAGCGACAAGTGTCAGGCAAATGTCAGGACGGAGACTATGATGAACTGGGCAATCGCAATACGGATCGGGATAGCAGTCGCCCTAGGGCTTGGCACGCAGGGCAGCCTGGCCCAAGCTGAACCCCTGCCGGGAAACCGCGTTCCAAGTGCCACTGTCGCCATTGCGACCGTCGGCGAAGTGGTCAACCGCGTGCCAATTTAAGGCACCCTAGAACCCTACCGCGAAGTGCTGGTTTATCCGCAGGTGACAGGTTTCCCGATCGAGGCGCTGATGGTCGATATCAGTGCGCAGGTCGCCAAGGGGGATGTGCTGGCGCAACTGAATACCGACACGTTGAACGCGCAACTCGCGCAGGCCAAGGCTGAATACGCCCGCGCGCAAGCTGGCGTGCGTCAGGGCCAGAGCCAGATCACGTCGGCGCAGGCATCCGCCGCGCCGGCGCGCAGCGTTCTTAAACGCAACAGCTAGCTTGAACGGTCAGGCAACGTGACGCAGGCCGCGCTTGATCAGGTGACGGCAAACAGCCAGACCGCTGATGCTGGCGTCGCTTCTGCCAATGACGGGCTAGAGGTCGCAAAGGCGCAGGTCTTGCAGGCACAGGCGCAGTTGGACATTGCCCAGTTGAACCTGGATCACGCGACGATCAAGGCACCGACGGCGGGCATCGTCTCGGACCGGAATGCTTAGGTGGGGGCCATCGCCACCAGCGGAACCGAGCCGCTTTTCCGGATGATTCAGGATGGCGTGGTCGAAGTGCGCGCCGAGATTGTCGAGACGGCGCTGGCGCAGATTAAGGAGAATGACACCGCTGAAGTGGAAATTCCTGGCGTCGGCATTGTAAAAGGATCGGTGCGGCTGGTATCGCGCACGGTCGATCCAACCAACCGATTGGGCGAGGTGCGCGTGTCACTGGAAGCAGGCAGACCGCTGCGCACGGGCATTTTTGCCGGCGGTTGGATCGTCACGGACCGCCGCGACGGGCTGACGGCACCCACCACCGCAGTGCTGACCGATGCCACCGGCGATCATGTGTTTGAGGTGGAGCAAGACACATTGGTACGCCGTGACGTGACTGCGGGGCTGATCTGGAACGACCGCCGTGAAATATTGGACGGGTTGGCCGACGGGGCGGTGGTCATCGCCAAGGCCAGCGCGTTCTTCTCGGATGGTGACAAGGTGAACCCCATCGCGCAAAAGGTCGTTTCCACATGAATATGTCAACGTGGGCAATCCGGACGCCGGTCCCGACATTGGCATTGTTTCTGATGCTGTGTCTGACCGGAACTGCGGGCTTCATACGGCTCCCGGTGACGCAGTTCTCAAATATCGACATCCCAATTGTCACCGTGTCCGTTTCGCAGCCCGGTGCCGCGCCGACGGAAATCGCCACACAAGTGGTGAAACCGATAGAAAGCGCCGTGTCGGATGTGACCGGCGTCAAGCACGTGACGGCGGTGGCATCTGATGGCGGTGCAAGCCTGACGATAGAATTTGACCTTGAAACCGACAGCGCCACAGCCTTGACCGATATCAAGGATGCCGTGGCCGGGGTGCAGGGCGATCTGCCTGAAAACGCGACAGAGCCGATCGTGAAGCGGCTGGATGTGACCGGCCAGGCGAAACTGACCTACGCGGTGTCTGACCCGACCCAACCCATCGAAGAGCTGTCGTATTACGTGGACGCAGAGGTGGCCCGCGACTTGCAGGTGAAAAAGGGCGTCGGCAGGGTTACCCGCCTTGGCGGCGGCGACCGCGCCATTGAGGTTGAGCTTGACCCGGCGCGGCTGTTGTTGCTGGGGCTGACGGCGGCGGAAGTGAAAAGCCAACTGCGCCAGAACAACACCGATCTGGGCGGCGGTTCGGGTGATCTGGGCGGGCAGGAATATTCGATCCGCGCCTTGGGTAGTGCTGATACCGTGGCACAATTGGCCGCGACGCCTATCACCACATCTCCGGGCCGCACGGTTCGGTTGGATGATCTGGGCAAGGTGTTTGGCGGATCGACCGAACCCTCGACCTTTGCCATGCTGGACGGCCAACCGGTTGTCGCCTTTGGCATCTTCCGGTCCACCGGGGCCAGCGATCTGGCGGCGGGGGACAATGCCAAGGAACGGCTGGCTGAGCTAAGCGAGGAATACCCCAATGCGCGCTTTTCGCTGATTGATGACGCGACCACCTATACCGAAGGCAACTATCATTCGGCGATGGATACGCTTTACGAGGGGGCCGCTTTGGCGATCATCGTGGTGTTCTTGTTCCTGCGCAACTGGCGGGCGACCATCATCACTGCCGTCGCATTGCCACTGTCGATCATCCCGACCTTCATGGTCATGCAGTATCTGGGCTTTTCGCTGAACACGGTCAGCCTTTTGGGGATCACGCTGGTCACGGGCATTCTGGTGGACGACGCGATCGTTGAAATCGAAAACATCGTGCGGCACATCCAGATGGACAAACCGGCAATTGAGGCGGCTGAAGAGGCGTCCTCGGAGATCGGGCTGACAGTGATCGCGATCAGCTTTTCGATTGTTGCGGTGTTTGCGCCCGTCATTTTCATGTCCGGGATTGCAGGTCAGGACTTCAAGCAGTTCGGGTTGACCGTCGCCGTGGCGGTGTTGTTTTCCCTGCTGCTAGGGCTCGCGATTTTTGCCGGGTCGAACTAATCTGCGACGCTGCTGCCGAGCGAACTCGTGCCCGCCGCCGACCGCGAACGCAGCACTGTGTCGTTGGAACTTCCCCCTGGCTCCACGCTGGAACAGACCCGCAGCGCCGCCCGCGATGCGTCTGCAATCATCGCGCAAATTCCCGAAGTGACGAATGTGTTTGTCGAAGGCGGCACCGCGTCCGACACCAAGGCGAATATCATCGTCAATTACGGCCAGAAGAACGAACGTGACCGATCTTCGTTTGCAATTGATGACGAAATGGCGCTGCTGTTGCGGGACCAGCCTGATGTGAAGATCAATGTCGCAAACGAAAACGGCCAGCGCGACGTGCAACTGAACGTGTTGGGCGAAATCGAAGCCGGTGCGGCCGCCGCCGCGATTGCACTGTACGATCAGATGAACAGCTTGCCGCAGATCGTCAACGCATCCAGCACCGCCGCGCTGGTGCGTCCTGAAATCCAGATCACGCCGCGCCCGCAATTGGCCGCTGAGATGGGCGTGACGTCGGCCGCTTTGGCCAGCACGATCCGCATTGCAACCTTGGGCGATACTGAAAGCAATGTCGCGAAATTCAGCGCAGGTGATCGGCAGATCCCGATCATCGTTCGGCTGAAAAAGGACGTGCGCGATGACCTGAGCAAGCTGGCGGGCCTGCGCGTGCCATCGACCACCGGTGCGCCCGTGCCCATGAGTGTGGTAGCCGATGTGCGCCTGTCTTCTGGCCCCAGCACCATTCAACGCTATGACCGCCAGTACCGTACCAGCGTCGAGGCGGAACTGGCAGACGGCGCGCTGTTTGGCCCCGCAACAGAAGGCGTCATGGCGCTGCCCTTGGCGCGCGCGATGCCCGAAGGCACCTCGATCCAAAGTGCCGGCGACGCCGAGGTGATGGCCGAGGTCTTTACCCAGTTCGGTCTGGCGATGGGGGCTGGCATCTTGTTGGTCTATGCCGTTCTGGTGTTGCTGTTCTCCAGCTTCGTCACACCTGTGACCATCTTGATGTCACTGCCGCTGGCCATCGGCGGCGCGATCTTTGCGCTTTATCTGAACGGGTCGGCGATCGGTCTGTCCGTGGTGATCGGGTTCCTGATGCTGATGGGCATCGTGACCAAGAACGCCATCATGCTGGTGGAATTCCCGATCGAAGCGATGAAAGATG
>JBFGFW010000017.1:0-13310 GCA_041579395.1 Sulfitobacter sp. | reverse complement strand
TAGCCGGGCGGCGGGGCGGGGCGACCCGTATCAAAGCCGCTGTATTTCGTCAGATGTGCTTCCTTGATCCGCGCGATGCAGCCACGTGCCCGGTTCAACAGGGCGGTGTCATCCAGCGGATGCTTGGCAAGTAAGGTCTCCAGATCGCTGGGGCGCTGTGGATCGAAATGCACCCCGCTGTTGTCGATCAGCAGGCCCAGGGGCGGCTCGCCCGCGCGACCGGGAAACAACGACCGCAGCATCGCATCTTCGATGCGCACAACGGGTACGCCGCGCTTTGCAGCGACGCCAAGCCCGCGATGTGCGGTCGGCGAGTGGCCCCAGACCGCAACGGCATCGCCCTTGCCGGGCAGGCCCAGATGCAGCGAGTTCCCGGCAAGTTGCAAAATACGCCTGACGCGGCGCTGCGTCAGGAACCCGCCGTTATACACAAACAGCCGCCGGTCCTGAGCAGGACCGGCGGCGGGTGTGTCGTATGTTTCAGGCCCTAGAGCCATTCCTTGGGATCAATTGCTTGATGAGGCAAGTGAGCTTAGCCCGTTGACCGAGCTGGCCGACCCAGTGATCGACGAAATCACCTTGCTCCACTGGGTAAAGGGCGCTTCGGTCACATAAAGCGTATCGCCGTCGCGGATTACGAAATCGCGGGCCATGAACATGCCGTTGGGCTTGGTCAGGTCCAGCACATAGATCATTCGCTGCGCGCCTTGCAAATCGGCACGTCCCAAAACGTGCCCCGCCACCGCGGCAGGTTCGTTGCGGAACACGAAAACGCCGGTTGGATCGGCAGTGCCCGCGTTCAGGCCCCCGACTTGGGCGATGCCTTCCAAAGCGGACAGGTTTTGCGATTCGAACCGGACGCGCTGCTGCGCACCCGTGGCCCCAAGGGCCGTGAACGCCCGCGAATCTTCTTCGACAAGGATGCGGTCGCCGGCGCGCAGGGCGATATCAAGTTCCGGATGATCATACAGATCCTCGAACCAGATCTTGCCACGCATGCCGCCGCGCAGCACTGTCACCAGAGCGATTTCGGGAACGATCGACACACCGCCCGCACGGGCCAGCATGGTCGACAAGGTCCGAGTCGGACGCTCGATCGCATAGACGCCTTGCGCGCCCACCGAACCGACCAAAGACACTGTGGCCCCGTCGCCGGCAACCCGGCGCACCTGTACCTGCGGATCAGGCGTTTGTTCAGACAGGCGCTGGGTGATGATACGGCGGATCGCTTCGGGCGAATTGCCAGCCGCCTTGATACGCCCGGCGTAGGGCACGAAGATAAAACCGGACCCGTCAACCTGCACTTCCTCAAGCGCTGTCGCGTTGCCGCCTTGCGCGGCCAGCAACCCATCATCGACGTTTTCCCAGATTGTCAGGCCCAGCGTATCACCTGGGTTGATGGTATCAGACCCGACTTTGCCGGCGTTGATAAAACTTTCACTGAACCCTAGGGCGGGCGTCACGGCGGTTGCACGGGTCACGCGGTCGTTGACGGCAACGACGAACGCGTCGCCTTCCTTTTGAACGGAACCTGCGTATATCTCACGTTTGTTCGGGCCGACCCGTGGCAATCCACATGACGAGACCACGGTCATAGCCGCAAGTAGTGCGATGGGGTGAGCCCACCGGAAAGAAACGGATTTCACTGCCCGGTCTCCTCGACCTGTTCTTGTTCTGCCTCAAATTCGCCGATTATTTCGACGTAATTACAACGACGCTAACGCAGTTCAGAACAAAAAGCTACTGCCGGGCAGGCAATCTGTCAGGTGACGGCACGCAACTGTTGCCTTGGTGCCGCGGTCCCTGATTCCAGCGCTTCATAAGGGTCTTCGGCAGAGAGCATCATATCGACCACCTGCCGCATCAACTGGGTGCGCGCACGGGCGGCATAAAAGCCACCGGGAACTTGTGATGTTTCAAGCAGATAACGTCGATAATCTTTGTAGGCCTTGTTGTCGGGCCGGGCGGCTCCGGCGAAAAACTCCTGCAATGGCTGGTCGGATACGAATTCACGCTTGGCATAGACCGCGTCGCCGAACACCCGCAACGGGATTCCGCGCCACAACACCTGCTGACCTGCGGTTGAATTTACGGTGACGGCCGTGCGCGCGTCGTTCAAGAGCTGCGCCAGCTTGCCGCCGCGCACATAATGCACACGGTTTGACACGCCCAATGCACGGGACAGGCGTTTGATGTCGCGGCGGACGGGCACGCGACCATCTTCCAGCGGGTGCGCCTTGACGACCAGATGGTGATGACGCGGAGCACCCTTGGCGAACCCTTCCAGCACGACGTGCATGAAATCCGACATGGTATTGAACGGCGAATGATCTTGAAACGAGCTGTCATGCTCAAGCTGGAGCAGCGCCAGATGATAGGGAAAACCGCCCAGACGGATGCGCAAGGTGGCGATCAGCCGGTCAAGGGCCAGCGCCGGCATGAGCAACAGTCGCTTGACGTAAAGCTGGAATTCCTTGGTCACCGGCAGGCTGCGATGCGGCTTGAAATTCCGGTAGTCGCCGTTCCGAAACAACACGAACCAATGGTACAAAGCACCGTAGAACACGTGATGGCGCATGTCGCCCCAATGGCCGGGGGGCAGGGGGGCCTCCATATCGGAATTGGCCAATGCGGCCTGCATCTGGGGGATGGTCATGTCCATCAGCCGCGAATGGCCGTTCGACCCGCCGCGCTCATAGGTGATCCAATAGGGCCGCATATACCCTTCTTCAAAGACGTGGACTGTGAGGCCGCGCGCTTTGGCCTCGGCGATGGCCTGGGCATGAATGGGCCGCGTGTCGCCGTAAAGGACGATGTCGGTGACACCTTTCTGCGCAAGAAGACCCACGAACGTCTCGCGCCACAGGTCAGCGGTGCCGCGAAACGGAATGTAGCTGCGCGGATGAAACCAGAACGCGCGATCGCCCGCATTGAATCCGACGCGCCACACCGACGCCCCCGTCAACCGCAGCATCTTGCCAAGCCGGTTGAAGAACGGGCCATGCGGACCCTGCAAAAACAGGAATACCCGGTCACTGGCAGCGTTGGGGATCATGCGGGGCTTTCGGTTCATTCTAATCCGTGTTCAATCAATCATCCGATCACGGCCAAAGTGTGACGCGGCAGTGGACTTGTCATGCCCTTGGCAGGCGGCTACTTCGTTAAGCGATCTATAAAAGAGGCAGGCGCATGTTTACAGGTATTATCACGGATATTGGAAAGATCACTGCGCTGAAGCAGGAAGGTGATCTGCGCGCCCGCATCCAGACCGGCTATGACACGGACCGCATCGACATGGGGGCGTCAATCGCCAGCGACGGCGTTTGCCTGACCGTGGTCGATCTGGGTCGTGACTGGTACGAGGTGCAGATCAGCGCCGAGACGGTGCAAAAGACCAATCTTGGTGGGTGGAAGATCGGCCAGCGGTTGAATCTTGAGCGGGCATTGAAAGTCGGCGACGAGTTGGGTGGTCACATCGTGTCGGGCCATGTCGACGGCGTGGCCGAGGTGATAGCCCTGCGCGACGAGGGCGACAGCACCCGCGTGACCCTGCGTGCGCCGCGCGAATTGGCACGCTTCATCGCGCCAAAGGGGTCGGTCGCATTGAACGGCACATCGCTGACGGTGAACGAGGTGGATGGCTGCGATTTTGGCATCAACTTCATCCCCCACACCAAGGAAGTCACGACCTGGGGCGATGTGGCATTGGGCGACCGGATCAACCTTGAGATCGACACCTTGGCCCGCTATGTCGCGCGGCTGGCGGAAATGTCGTAAATCCATAGGATTTAGGGTAGATCAAGGTTTCAATCTGGCGCAGGCGAAATTCGCCAGCGCTTGTGAATGTTTGACGCGGCGGAATTGAGTTTATTTGGCAAAATGAAGATGGGGCGGGGGTGTGCCTGCTCTGGCAAAGAGGGGCGCGGTGGGCTATGTGCCTCAGCAGCAAGAACGAGAGGTAAGCCCCATGCAATTTGAAACGCCCGGTCCCGTCGAGGCAGAGTTGTCATCGGCCATCGCCCCCATCGAAGAAATCATCGAAGAAGCGCGGCTTGGCCGGATGTTTGTTCTGGTCGATCACGAGGACCGCGAGAACGAAGGCGATTTGGTGATCCCTGCGCAATTTGCCGATGCGGATGCGATCAATTTCATGGCGACCCACGGCCGCGGTCTGATCTGTTTGCCGATGACCGAAGCGCGGATCGAAAAGCTGGGGCTTCCGATGATGGCGGTGAACAACAGCGCCCGCCACGAAACTGCCTTTACCGTGTCGATCGAAGCCCGCGAGGGTGTCACGACCGGGATTTCAGCGGCCGACCGAGCGCTGACCGTAAAGGTCGCCATCGACGAGAATCGCGGCGCTGTGGATATTGCCACGCCGGGTCATGTGTTCCCGCTGCGCGCGCGCGATGGTGGCGTGCTGATCCGTGCGGGCCACACCGAGGCGGCGGTGGATATTTCGCGGCTGGCGGGGCTGCATCCCTCAGGTGTGATCTGCGAGATCATGAAAGAGGACGGCACCATGGCGCGGTTGCCCGATCTGGTCGCGTTTTCACAACAACATGGCATGAAGATCGGCACGATCAGCGATCTGATCGCCTATCGTCACAAGCACGACAATCTGCTGGTCGAACGGATGACCCGCACGGTCAAATCTGCTTATGGCGGGGATTGGCTGATGCGGATTTTCACCGATCAGATCACCGGCACCGATCACGTCATGCTGTCCAAAGGCGATCTTTCCACCCCCGATCCGGTGCTGATCCGAACCCATGCGATCAACGCGCTGGAAGACATTCTGGGCCTTGGCCCCAGCCCTGCCGATGAACTGCCACGTGCAATGCAGATCATCGCCGACGAAGGGCGCGGTGCCGTGCTGCTGTTTCGCGATCCCGAACCGCGCCTTCGGTTTGAGGACGAAGAAGACGAACGCCCGCGGACGGTGAAACGCACCGGATTGGGTTCGCAGATCATGGCGTCCATGGGCCTGCATGAACTGATCCTGCTGACCGACAATCCCGACACGCGCTATCTGGGTCTGGATGCCTATAGCCTAAGCATCGTGGGCACGCGCCCCATCACAACGGAGTAACGACCCATGGCAGCCGAGAACCACACCACCCTGACCACGCCCCGATTTGACAAACCGGTGAAGGTGCTGATCGTCGTGTCGCCTTACTATTCCGACATTGCCGACGGGTTGCTCAAGGGTGCCAAGGCCGAGCTGGAAGAGGCGGGTGCCGAATGGGATCTCGTCGAAATGCCGGGTGCGTTGGAAATACCCACCGCCATCGGGATTTCCGACCGGAAAAGCAACTTTGACGGCTACGTGGCACTAGGCTGTGTGATCCGTGGCGAGACGACACATTACGAGACCGTGTGCAATGACAGCAGCCGCGCGCTGCAGCTGTTGGGCTTGCAGGGGCTGTGCATCGGCAACGGGATTCTGACGGTGGAAAACCGCGATCAGGCCGTGGTGCGTGCCGATCCCAAGGGCCAGAACAAGGGCGGCGGTGCGGCCGCAGCAGCCTTGCATCTGGTCGCCCTGAGCCGTAAGTGGGGCGACATTCGCAAAGACATCGGTTTCAAGCCGCGATCAGAAGAAATTCTGATGGCGGGCGACAGTGACGGATCCAAGACAGCATGACACCTTCGGCGGGCCTTTCGGGCAATCTTAAACGCAAGATGAAATCTGCCGCGCGGCTTTACGCCGTGCAGGCCCTGTTCCAGATGGAACATTCATCGCAAAGCTTCGACGCAGTGCGCACAGAATTTCTGGAGCATCGGTTCGGGGCTGTTTACGATGGCGAGGAGATGATTGACGGCGACATCCGGCATTTTGCCGACGTGCTGGAGACGGCCGTGAATTATCAGGCCGCGATTGACCAGCTGACCGACCGCGCGCTTGTAGCAAAATGGCCGATAGCGCGGATTGATCCCACCTTGCGGGCCTTGTTCCGTGCCGCAGGTGCCGAACTGCGCAACGCCGAGACGCCGCCGAAGGTGGTAATTACCGAATATGTGGATGTGGCGCGGGCGTTTTTCGAAGGCGGCCAAGAGCCGAAGTTCGTGAACGCGGTGCTAGATCACATGGCCCGCGAGGCGCGCCCAGAAGCATTCTGATGGCAGTTCTTCAAGAACGCCGTTGTCGTTTGGGGGAAGTGTGACGGGACCACCACTGCCGTTCGGTTTTATTATTCCCGAGGACCTGTATGTACAGGTGGGCGCCAGATAAACGAACCAGGGCTCGAACAGAGCCAGCTCCCTCGGATTTGCTTAAGGCCACTGGAATGTAACGTATACAAACAGGGCAGAACCCGTCACCCCTTACAGGTAGGCGCGACAGGGCATTCCGGCAAGGGGGTATCTTATCCAGGCGCTGCTTTTCTGACGAATCCGTAGCGGCTCAGCTCTTCGGGGAGCAGCACGTAGATCTCGTTTGGTGGCGTGACCAATGCGTGCTGCATCACCAGCGGATCAATGCCCATGTCGTTGAGATATGACATCACCTCGCCCTGACCGCGCTGAATATCCTCGACCGCGATAAAGGCGGGCAAAAATGTGCTTTCGCCAAAGAAATGCTGGTGTACGCCGACCGAGGCATCATCGGGGACGACCCGTTCGATGCCAGCAGCCAGAAGGTAGGGGCAGGCGGAATAACAGATATCGCCACTGCGCAGCGCGGTCGACAGCGCCGCATCGCGCAGATACCGGCCCAGCATCAGCGCATCGCGCACCGATCCGCCGGGCGAGTTCAGGATCACGCCGTCGGGCTTTGGCTCAAGTGCTGAAAGTTGCTTTTCGATCCGTTCTGCATCGCCGGCGACGATCCCGCCTTCCAGCAACGCGCGCTTGCCCCCTTCAACGACGGTCAGGGTCAGGCGGTCGGGCAGGGGCGTGGTGGGCATGGGTTGCCCGCCGGGGGATGCACGATCGGGCCGAAAGCGGCGGGTCTGGTCGCCCGGGCGCACCGGTTCCGTCAACGCAGGCGCGCGCGGGCCGAACCCCGGCAGCCGCAGACCGTCGCTCAGGTCGCCCCAGAACAGCAGGCCGGCCAAGCCCAGCTGAAACATCAGTATCCAAACCAGCGCACGGCCGACCGGAATGCGCTTTGCGGGGGTGCTGGCGTCGGTCATGTCGATTTCAGCGGCGTGACAACTTGCGGACCATCCTTGCCAGTGCTGTGCGTGGCCACATCCGGCCCCGCCAGCGATGCGTCCATGTCGTGCATGATCGCGACAGCGGCGCGCAACTCGGACAGGGTCAAGGTATCTTCGATCGCGGTGCCGTCGCGACCCTCTCGGATCGCCCCGTGGGTGATCGCCAGAATGAACACCAGTACCGCTGGCAGCAGATCAATTGCGATGGCCCCGGCCCAGGAGGGCAGAAAATTGCGCGCATATAGGATCACCGCGTCTGCGCTGGAAATCGGGGTATAGGTCGTATCGACGGGCGGCGGCATCGCCAACACGGCCTGTGCGGCGCGCTCCAGTGTGGTGGCGCGTTGGGCCAGCACCTCAAGCACCGACGTGATCGTCGACGCCTGATTGCCGCGCTGCTCGACGGTGCTGCCGTCCAGTTCGGGCAACACAACGGATGCGGCCAAATCCTGTGCCGCGCGTTCAACCAGCGATGCGACGGACAATTGGCGCAGCTGTGTGATCAGCCCGGCCAGACGGACGGCCTGTTCGGAAAACTCGACCGACTGCGCCTCGACGGGGCCGGGTTCGACGGTCAGGGCACGCATTCGGCTCAGGATCTGGTTGCCTTCGGCAAAGGCGGCATCGACCAGCGGGGTCTGCGTGGCAATCTGAGCCTCAAGCCCGTCCAGTTCGGATGATTTCTGTCGCAGGACGCGGAATACGGCACCTCGGCCTGCCAGCCCGGACAGACCGCCCGAAGCCTCCTGCTCGCTCAGATCCTCAAAGCTTTGACGCACCCGTGCGACATCGCGCTCCAGCCCCTGGGCGGACAGGGCAATTTCATGCGCCCGCTCAAGCGACCCCTGATATTCCTGCACGGTGACGGCCAGATGCTGCTCCACGGCGGCGGACCCGGCCAGCGCTGCGGCGTTCAGCCAACTGGACATGGCGATGATGGCGGCCGATCCCAGCCCCATCGCGCCCAAAAGACCAACCCGCGCCCGCGCGCCGCGCACCGCGGGAAACAGGCGCAGCATGTACGACCAGAACACAAAGATGCCCACCGACACCGCCACGGAATATGCAATCGCGGCAAAGGCCGACATCGCGCCGGTGTCATCCAGCAAAGACGACACGCCAAGATACGTATATATCCCCGATGCAACGGCCAGCACGCCCAAAGCAGTACCCGAAAACGTATCCAGCCAAGTCAGATGTCCCTCAAGCTCGCGTGCATAGCGCACGCCGCGCTGTTGGTTGGTGTCTGACGGTTTCGTGGTCATCGCTACATCCCCTGCGCTACAAAGGTCAAAGATAGGGCGTCCAGTCGGGATTACCAAGATCAGGGTCGGGCCTTGCCTCATGTTCACGTATTGTTCATACTGCCCTTTATGGCCTACGATGACCTCAAACCAATGCAGCCCGGACAAGTGCTGGCGCGTGGCGTAATGCGCCATCTTGCGTCCGCAGGGTTCGTCTGTGTCGAAGAACTGGTGCCTGCCCGTGGCCTGCGCGTCGATGTGATGGCGCTGGGTCCCAAAGGCGATATCTGGATCGTCGAGTGCAAATCGAGCCGCGCCGACTTCATGTCAGATTGCAAATGGCAGGGCTATCTGGAATGGGCCGATCGGTTTTTCTGGGCGGTTGATTCCGATTTCGACACGGATCTTTTGCCAGATGATGCGGGGCTGATCATCGCCGACGGCTATGGCGCTGAAATCCTGCGCATGGGGATTGAAACCCGGCTTGCCGCCGCGCGCCGCAAGAAGATGACACATTTATTTGCCACCAATGCGGCGCGGCGACTGCAGATGCTGAAGGATCCCAACGCCTTTCCCCGTTTGGGACTGACGCTGCCCTTCACCTCCAAATGGATCAAAATCCCGGGGGAACTGCGCCGTGGCGCAGTGGGGGCTGGCCCCCGTAACCCCCGTCAATCGGTGCCCTAACGCTTGGGTTTTGCACCCTTGCCGGCCCGGTGGGCTGCCGCCATGATCTCTTCGGCGATCTCGACCGCTTCATCGGGGGTGAAATCCATCGGGATCTCGATGCCGCCTTCGGCTTCGATGAAAAGACGCACCATGCCGTTATCGGTCGGGCCGATCTGCAGGTTTGCTTCGATGTCGCGTTCTGTGTCGATACCCATGATGGCCTCCTGCGTGGTGACGAAAGCCGTACCGCGGGCGAGGATAAAACGCAAGTTGGACCTCCGCCGGCGATATCTTTCTATTCACGATCCGGCGTCTTAGGGTCTTGCAATCTTTTTGCGCGGACGGTAGATCGACCCCAGTGCCGCCTTAGCTCAGTTGGTTAGAGCGCCTGATTGTGGATCAGGAGGTCCCTGGTTCGAGACCAGGAGGTGGTACCACCCTCCATTCTTCCTTATTGAACCGCCACCGTTTGGCGCAGCGCGCCGCTGGTGCGATCATAAATCAGGATGTTGTTGTCATCGGTTACCACCGCGTACCAGTCCGGGCCTTGGGTAAAGGCCACTGCCTTTGCGCCACCCGGCAGGGCGATCGCCTCTGGCAAATAAGGGGCCTTGCTAGAGAAGCGGATGACAAGCAGGCCAATCACGACTAGAAGGCCGCAAATCATCGTGGCGGTCAGCACCGTCACCAGCCGCCGCAGGAATTTCAGGTTCGGGGGCTCGGAAGGATCAGTCATGTCACACCGCCGTATCACGTTTGTCATTGCGGACACGCCGCCGCCCCGTCTTGATAAGGCGCTTGCACGTGATGTGCCAGAGGACGCGAACCTGTCTCGCACCCGGCTTGGCCGCCTGATCGAATCCGGGGCGGTCACCTTGGACGGTCTGGTGGTCACCGATCCCCGCGCGCGGGTCGAAGAGGGTCAGATGATCGCGGTCGATATCGAAGAGGCCGAAGACAGTCATATCCTCGCCGAATCCATCCCACTTGAGGTCATCTTTGAAGATGCTGATCTGATCGTGATCAACAAACCGGCGGGCATGGTTGTGCATCCCGCTCCGGGCAGCCCCTCGGGGACGCTCGTCAATGCACTTTTGGCCCATTGTGGCAACGATCTGTCGGGGGTCGGCGGTATGAAACGTCCGGGCATCGTGCACCGCATCGACAAGGACACGTCGGGCTTGCTGGTGGTGGCGAAATCCGATGCGGCGCATCATGGCTTGGCCAAGCAGTTCGAAAAGCACACGGTGGAACGGTATTATCAGGCGCTGGTTTACGGTGTGCCGGATGCCAACGATCCGCGCCTGCGCGGCATCAAAGGCACCAGTTTCGAGCCGGGCAACATCCTGAAACTGACCACGCAGCTGGCCCGCCACCGCACCGACCGACAGCGGCAGGCGGTGCTGTTTCACGGCGGCCGCCATGCCGTGACACGGGCGCGGACGATCAACATTTTTGGTACGCCGCCGGTGCTTGCACTGATGGAATGCTGGCTTGAGACCGGGCGAACGCACCAGATCAGGGTGCATATGGCCCATGCCGGTCATGCGCTGGTAGGGGATCCGACCTATGGCGGCAAACGAAAGCTTGCCAAAACAGCGCTGCCCGAAATCGCCGCCGACGCGGTGCGCAATTTCCCCCGTCAGGCGCTTCACGCTGCCGTCTTGGGGTTTGAACACCCCGTCACCGGCGAACTGGTCCGCTTCGAGGCCCCGTTGCCGCGCGATCTGGCCGATCTGCTGGCAACGGTCGGGCTGGCGCAAGCCTAGCGTGCACGTGAGTGTGAACTGCCTGTAGCATATCTTTTTATTCGCTCGGATTGGGACCATACTGGGTCCGACCGCGTTGGGCTTAGACTTGTAAACACGTGGGGCACTCTCCATATGTATGTTAAGCCCAGTAACATGGGCCCCTCAACTGGGGAAAGGGACAGAACAATGGCCAATTACGCAAATCTGCCGGCACCAACACCTGAGGGTGGGCTGAACCGGTACATGCAGGAAATTCGCAAGTTTCCGCTGTTGGAACCTGAAGAAGAATACATGCTTGCCAAGCGGTGGGTCGAAGAGCAGGACACCGAAGCGGCGCACCGCATGGTGACGTCGCACCTGCGACTGGCGGCAAAAATCGCCATGGGGTATCGTGGCTATGGATTGCCGCAGGCCGAAGTAATATCCGAGGCCAACGTGGGCCTGATGCAGGCGGTAAAGCGGTTTGACCCTGAAAAGGGCTTTCGCCTTGCGACCTACGCGATGTGGTGGATCCGCGCATCGATTCAGGAATACATCCTGCGGTCGTGGAGCCTGGTAAAACTGGGCACCACATCGGGACAGAAAAAGCTTTTCTTTAACCTGCGGAAAGCCAAGAATCGCATTGGCGCGCTGGAAGAAGGCGACATGCGTCCGGAAAACGTGACCCGCATTGCAACCGATCTGGGCGTGACCGAAGCCGAGGTGGTGTCAATGAACCGCCGTATGTCGGGGGGCGATGCGTCGCTTAACGCCACCGTCGGCTCTGAAGGCGAAGGCACGATGCAATGGCAGGACTGGCTGGAAGACGAAGACGCCGATCAGGCTGGCGATTATGCCGAACGCGATGAACTTGAAACCCGTCGCGAGATGCTTGCCGAGGCGCTTGAGGTGTTGAATGACCGCGAAAAGGACATTCTGACGCAGCGCCGCCTGTCGGACAAGACCATCACGCTGGAAGATCTCAGCAGCCAGTACGATGTCAGCCGCGAGCGCATCCGCCAGATCGAAGTGCGCGCCTTTGAAAAGCTGCAAAAGCGCATGCGTGATCTGGCGCGTGAAAAGGGGATGATGGCCACGGCCTGATTCGCTTGGTCGACAATCAAGATCCCCGCGAGCATCACTTTCGCGGGGATTTTTTTGTGCAGCGCATCTTCTGTCTTCGCCCAGGTGTCCGTAAGCTTGCAAAAAATGGGTGATGGACGATGAAATCAATTCGCTGGGGTATATTGGGCGCGGCACGTTTCGCACGCGATCAGATGGGGCCCGCAATTCATGCAGCGCGCGGCGCGCGGTTGTCTGCGCTGGCGACGTCTGATCTTGCGAAATCGTATGATTTCAAGGCGTTCGCGCCCGACCTTCAGGTCCATGACAGTTACGAAAAGCTGCTGTCTGATCCGGAAATCGATGCCGTCTATATTCCGCTGCCCAATCATTTGCATGTCCCCTGGACGTTGAAGGCACTTGCCGCTGGCAAGCATGTGCTCTGCGAAAAACCGATGACGCTGAAGGCCGCTGAATTCGACGTGCTGATCGCGGCCCGCGACGCGGCAGGATTGCTGGCGGCCGAGGCATTTATGATTGTCCACCACCCGCAGATGATCCGCGCCCGCGCAATCGTCGCCTCCGGTGTGCTGGGGCGGGTCCGCCATGTGGGCGCTACTTTTTCATTTTACAACGACGATGTCGGCGATATACGCAACCAGCCTGACGCTGGCGGTGGCGGCCTGTCCGATATCGGGATATACACATTCGGGTCGGTCCGCTATTTGACGGGGCAAGAACCGCTGACGGTGACCCATGCCAAGATTGATTTTGAAAACGGCGTCGATGTGTTTGCGCAAGTCGGGGCGCGGTTCGACGGGTTCGATTACACGGCCACTGTCTCGATGCGGATGCATCCCCGGCAAGAGATCGTCGTTCACGGTGAAAAAGGCGTGCTGCGCCTCACGTGCCCGTTCAACCCGAACGTTCACGGTCAGGCCGAACTGCATCTGGAGACTGACCAAAACTGCGTCACGATTGAACGATTCCCCGGTGCCAACCATTACGTGCTTCAGGTCGAGGCTTTCGGCCGCTCCGTAACCGAAGGGACTGCTTATCCGTGCCCGTTAGAGTTCAGCCGGGGCACTCAGGCGATGATCGACATGGTCTTTGCCGCGGGCTAATCTGGGACAGACACGAAAGGAGACTTACATGGCCGGAGGATGGGCGCGCGACGGTGCCGTAAGCGAACAGATCGAGGCATCGATCAACGACGAGCTTGCCCGCCTGAAAGCGCGCAAGATGCCGCAAGGCGAAAGCCGCACCCATTGCGCGGAATGCGAAGAACCCATTCCAGAGGCAAGGCGCGCCGCTTTGCCTGGCGTAAAGTTATGCATTGACTGCGTTCAGGAGCGTGACAATCGCCCAGATCGGCGCGGCGGCATCAACCGGCGCGGCAGCAAGGACAGTCAACTGAAATAGCACCTGCAATAAAAAAGCGGGCC